>JAZLIV010000050.1:0-10376 GCA_045617545.1 Mycoplasmoidaceae bacterium
AGCTAATTGGTAAGCATCATAGAAGCTAACATCTTTATTATTACTAATAATTTTTTCATTGCTAATTGTTGAAACTGTATCAGCATAAGCAATTAAACTTTGTAAGGCATTAAAGGCATTATTGTAAATAAGATTTCCTTCACATGCAACTGTAGGCATATTGACAATACCAACTGTCAAAATACCTAGATCTTTTGCAATTCGAGCAAGTTCAGGTGCTCCACCACTACCTGCACCCTTACCCATACCAGCAATAATAAATAAAATATCTGTACCAACTAATTCTTGTTTAATTGTTTCTTCATCTTTGATGACTGCTTGTTTACCAAGTTTTGGATCACAACCCGAACCATAACCTTTAAGCTCTTCTTTATTAAGAAGGAACAAATTAGAAACATTTCTCATTAATTTTAATGAACACAAATCAGTGTTGAATGCATAAATTGTTGCTGCATCAGTTATTGTTTTGTTGTTGGCTGCAATGTGATTAATTACATTACATCCTGCACCACCAATACCAATAACTTTAATGTTAAAGGTGCTAGAAGTGTTGTCGTCTTTGCTTAGATCAATATTAGTAAACACGTGTTTAGATTTTTCGGGAGTAGGAACAGGTTTTGTTGCTACAGGTTGAGGTTGAACTTGTTCAACAGTAGGTTGTTGAGTTGTTTGTTCTTGATCTTTTAATATGAAGTTTGGTGTGTTGTTTTCCATAATCTTTCTCCTATGCTAATAAATCAAACGTTTTGATTTGATTTTCAAAACTAAATTGAGTTATTTCATCATTGTTCATATCTAGGTTTGTTAAACAAATAATTTTGTCTGGGCTTAAAGTATCTAGACCGATTATGTCATTGTTGGCAAAGTCAAAGTCATCAATGGCATTAATAATTTGACTTGAAATAACTTTCATGTTATGAAAATCACGATAATCAACATAACCATTGATTTGCGTTCTAATTTCATCACGATATAAAGCAATAAATTCACTTGCTTTAACAGAGTTAAATGTTTTTGTTTTTAGGTCATAATTGTTGATTACTGAAATTTCAGGATTATCACTTTCAACAACATTGTTAGCAACACTAATTGCTGCTTCAATCTTATCAAGTTTAACATTAAACTTATCAGACAAATGTTGTTTAATATCTTCCATGTTTAGGTTTATCACCTTAACATTGTTAAGTTTATTACCATAATATTCACAAGCAATTGCTTGGTTATTTTCAATTTTTAAACTTAGTTCAATTTCATCTTTATTTGTTTTTAACAATTTATATAAGTTTGTTGAGTTAATGATGTTTAAGTTGCAATCTTTTGCTGCCTTGATGTAAGTTCTATATGTAATATAGCTGCTAGCACAAACTTGACAGTTGACACGAGCTACTCTTTCGATTTCATCATATTTAATTCCTAAAAAGTTAATTTCATTAACAAAGTAGTTATCAATCTTTGCTTTTTTAAAGATTTCTTTAGAAATTTCTTCTTCATTATTACAATCAACAAACTCTTGATTTACATAACTATAACGAGTAATTTCTGGATCATCAAAGATGATTTCAACATCCTTGATAACAAAACCTAAGAAGTTAGCAGCATTTGTTAATAGATTTAGAATTTTTGTTTGAATATTGGCAGAATCAATATTTGTTTGGTCGGCAAAAAGAATGTTTTGACTATCTTCTTGTGTTTCTAACACAACAAGAGCAACATCTGTTTTACTCATGAATAATATTTTTCTAAGTTGTTTTGTGTCTTTCATTTTTGCTACCTCTATATTTTTTCTATAACTCTTAATTTAGCACTGCGGCTTCTTCTGTTTTGTGCCACTTCTTTAGAAGTGGGAAGAATTGGTTTTTTCGTAATTAATTTAAATTCTGCTTTGGATATTTTGCTAATTGGAACGGCTTTGTCATATAAGTCTTTCGATTTAGTTTTTTCTTTAAAGAAATTTTTAACTATCCGATCCTCTAAAGAGTGAAATGTTATTACACATAAGCGCCCTTGCGGTTTTAACTTATTGCAAGCTTTGTCCAAAGCTTCAGTCAAAACATCTAATTCTTTATTGACCTCAATTCTTAATGCTTGGAAGTAAACTTTTGCTGGATGCTTTCTTATGAAAGAACCAGGGAAACAATCACTAATAATATCTGCTAGTTGTGTGGTTGTTGTTATTGGTTGCATTTCACGATAGTTAATAATGGCATCAACTACTTTACTTGGATTATTAACATCAGCATATTTTCTAAACAAATCATTCAGCTGTGTACGTGTATACTTATTTACGATGTCGGTTGCTTTAAAAGATTTGTCAAGATCCATACGCATGTCTAATGGTCCTTCTTGACTGTAGCTAAAACCACGCTTTGGATCATCAAACATTAAACTACTTACACCTAAGTCCATGATGATTCCATCAACCGGTGATGAAATAATTTCATCAATGTGAGAAAAGTTATTCTTAACAATAACAATATTTTTATTATTTTTAAATATTTTGTTTAGATGAGTAATAGCATTAATATCTTGGTCAATACAAGTTAGGTGTCCCTGAGTTAAATGCTTAGCAATTTCATTGCTGTGGCCACCAAAGCCTGCTGTGCAATCTACATACAAACCATTAGGTTTAATTTGTAAATTACTAATAAGTTCGTTTAAAAGAACTGGTGTATGGATTTTACTTGCTAGAGTTGTCATCGTCAATTCTTTCAGCTACTTGTTCGAACTTGCTATCAGTATCAGCTTGGAATTTAGCATATGCTTTAGCATCTCATACTTCTAGTTTGTTTCCCACACCAATAATGATTACATTCTTCTTTAGGTGAGCTAACTTTGTTAGTACTTCAGGAATTAAAATTCTGTTTGCCTTGTCTAATTCGATTTCGCTACTATTAGCTAAAATTTGTCTAGCAAGGATACGTGAGTCTTTTTTGTTTTGAGAATAAGATAGGATTTGACTAGATCAAACTTCGAAGTCATCTTGACTTCTAAGCTCAAGACAGCCTTCAAAACCTTTAGAAGCTACAACGATACGATGAGAAAATTTGTCTACTAATTTTGCAGGTAGACTTAAACGATTTTTTTCATCGATTATGTGTTTGTAAGTTCCTAGGAATAGCATCTCCCACTTTTCTCCACTTTCTCCCACTTATTATATACATAATATATTCAAAAATAAAAAATTTTTGTAAATATTTATTGAAATAAATATTTAAAATCGTTAAAAAAGCGCATGCCTAGTGGGCATACGCTTGATTATGTATTTGCTATTTTTTATTTAGAAAAGTGATTTATCGCAAATAAATAGAATAAGAAACCTAAAGGGTTAACTGTCTCATTTTTGTATATGTGTGTGCCAGCAATATCAAAATGAGTAAAGTCTGGACATCTGCAGAATTCCTTTAGGAAGGCAGCGGCTGTACCGTTAGAACACTTTCTTTCTTTACAACCGTTAGCGCAATCAGCAATCTTACTGGATTTATTAACATCTTCACTATATTCAGGATATAGTCGTAGACTAACAACTCCATCACCAGATAAATCGCTTGCTTCTAAAATAGCTTTAGCTGTGGCATCTTTTGTTGACCAAAATGGAGTTGCATAATCTCCAAAAGCTAATTCAGACAAACCAGTTAAAGTGGCAATAGTAAATAACTTAGTTATTTTGTAATGCTTATTTGCATAACCAATTGCATCAGCTAAGATTAAACGCCCTTCTGAATCAGGAGAAACGATTTCCACAGTTCGTCCAGTAATTGACGTATAAACATCACCAACTACCATTGATCGATCTGAAATCATGTTTTTAGCAAGTGGTAATAAACCCACAACATTAACCTTTTGCTTTGTTGTTGCAAGAGCAAAGATTGTCCCAAACACAGTTGCTGCCCCAGCCATGTCTTGATTCATGTTTTCCATGAATTTATTAGGTTTTATTTCATAACCACCGGAATCATACATCATCCCTTTACCAACATAAGCAAGGATATCCTTGCTTTTTGGGTTATTAAAGTATTCTAAAACAATCATTGCTGCAGGTTCATTACTGCCTTTATTAACAGCTTGAATTAAACCCATCTTTTCTTTCTTTAGATCAGCCAAGGTTAAAACTTTAACCTTAACAGCCTTATTTCCAGTTGCTGGCATAACGGTTTTAATTTCTTTAATGAAATCAGCAATACCTAAGTAGTTAGCAGGTAATGATTGATAGTGTTTTGCTAGTTTAAAACCAAATGCTGTTGAATAAGCACCATAAACTAGATCTTTATACTTACTAGTATAAATAACATTAATTTTGTTCTTGATTGGCTTTGTTTTTAAACTAAAAACTTTCTCACAAAACATTGATAGTCTAGATAGGACAATAGTTGCCAATGAATATTGGCATTTTACATGATAATGGTTTAAAAAACTACCAAGGTCAAAAGTTATGTCTTTATCTTTGTTTTTAATTAACAAAGCTGATAATCTACGAGTGAATAATTCAATACACATCGGCTTTTTAGCAAAGCTAAAAACAATTTGGTTGTTTTCGTGCTTAATTTCATCTTTTGTTGAAGAAATAGCTTTAATTAATAAAGCTTTCTTGTTAATTTTCTTGTTAAAATCCATACTAGTATCCCTTTCTTCGTTTATAACTTTCTTTTCTTAGTTTATTGTATTTTTCTTCAATGTGTTTACGTTTAGCCTTTTGTTGCATTTTGAAAATTTGTTTTTTAATTTTCTTTTTATATCCTGGTTTAACCTTAAGGTTCTTTTTATTATAGAGTTTTGAAATAGCTTTTTTCATTTCAATATCCACAATTTGCTTTTGGTGATGAACATGTAATTTCTTTTCCACAAGTTTATTTGTTAACAAATAATATGTTCAATTAACTTTTTTCTCTAAACGTGTGATTTGCTTGTCGTATTGTTTGTCATAAATGACATAACTATTACCAAAATACTTCCCTCTTCCTGTACGTCCTGATCGGTGAAGATATCAAATATCTTCTTTTGGTAAACCAAAAGAAATTACATCACTAACACCATCAATATCTAACCCTCGTGAGGCTAAATCGGTTGCAACTAAATATTGATATTCATTATTATTAAGTTTTGCAAAAACTTGTTTTCTTTCTCTAGTTTCTAAATCTTTATGCAACATTCCCACAGATAACTTTTTATTTAATAATAAGGAATAGATTTTTTGTACGTCTTCCTTAGTATTGCTAAAGATAATGCATAAGTAAGGATTAATTACATTAATTAAATGTTCTAAAGTTTTAAAAGGGTTAGAATTATCTTTTTGATAAACAACACAATGGTGAATTTTGCTGTTTGTATAAATGTTCTTTTCCAATTGAACATTAATAATGTTATTGACTGCACGATTAAATGTGTTTGCGACATTATTATTAATGGAAGCAGAACAAAAAACCTTTTGGATGCCACTACGATATAAATCTAGTTTAGTAAACATATCATTAATGGATTTAACAAATCCATAATCAATTAACATATCAGCCTCATCTAGAACTATTAATTTTAAATGTTTAAAATTAACGCCTTTGGCAATTGCTTGTCTAATTTTTTCAACTGTCGCAATTACTATTTGACTAGGGTTGTTTACTAAGTTATCTACCTTTTCATTTTTATCAAGCAAAACAATTCTAATTGTTTTGTTGTATTTAATAAAGGTTAAAAAATTGTTATAAATTTGTCATACTAATTCTTTGGTTGGAGCAACAATGATATATTGAACATGTCTTTCTTCTTCAACAATATTATTTAATATTGGTAATAAATAACATAGTGTTTTTCCTGATCCAGTTGGCGCAGAAATAGTTATGTTCTTTCCCTGGTTAACATAACGATAAGTCTTTTCTTGAACTTCAGTTAATTCAAAGAAATTATTATTAGTTAAAGCTGTATAAAGCCAAAGCTTTAATGATAAAGAACTGAACTTCATATTAAATAATAAAGTTTAAAATCTTTCCTTTGACAAAGATTGTTTTCTTAATTGGTTTGCTACCAATTAAATTCTTAATTTTATCGCTAGCTAGTGCCAATTTAACAATGCTATCTTGACTTGCATTTGTG
The DNA here is from genome assembly GCA_045617545.1 of Mycoplasmoidaceae bacterium. Taxonomy (GTDB): domain Bacteria; phylum Bacillota_I; class Bacilli_A; order Mycoplasmatales; family Mycoplasmoidaceae; genus Hennigella. Next base: position 6,082 of record JAZLIV010000050.1, read on the forward strand.
TCAACTTCAAGAGTATCTCTTAATTTACCATTAATTTGAATTGGCAAAACATAAGTTTTAGTTACTAAATATTTAGCGTCAAATTTTGGTCAGATACAATCTTTAGTAATTGATGTTTTCTTCTTTGTTAATTCTTGGTATAAATGTTCAGCAATAAATGGAGCAAAACAACTTAACACAGTTAAGAAACCAATTAAATGTTGTTTACAAAGTGATTGGGCTTTGTAACATGCATTGATATAAACCATCATCTTGCTTATAGCAATATTGAATTTGTATTCATTGATTGCTTCAGTCACATCTTTAATAAAACTATGATAAGCAATAGTTGTTTCACTATCAGCTTTGTCAACAATTTGTTTACCGCTATTAAATAAGTTATAGACTCTGTCTAATCACTTTCTACAACCCATCAAGCCTTCATCAGATCAAGGCATTGTTGCAGTTAGTGGTCCCATAAATGCTTCATATAGTCTTAAAGTATCAGCACCAAGATTTTTAACTATCTCGTTAGGGTTAATTACATTACCACGAGATTTTGACATCTTTTCTCCGTTAGTTCCAAGAATCATTCCTTGGTTAATAACTTTTTGGAATGGTTCCTTAGTAGGAACAATGCCAATATCATATAAGAATCTGTGTCAGAATCTAGCATATAGTAAGTGTAAGACAGCATGTTCTTGTCCACCAACATATAAGTCAACAGGCAATCATTTTTTAAATAAAGTAAATGATTCTTTAGAATCAAGATCTAAATATGAACCATTATCTTGTTTCATTAGATAAGCAAGGTAATATCAACAGCTACCTGCTCATTGTGGCATGGTGTTAGTATCTCTAATACCATCATTAGTTTTAACTCATTGTGTTAAATTAGCTAAAGGACTTGAACCATCTTTTGATGGTTTAAAGTTTTTACATTCAGGTAATTTAACTGGTAGTTGTTTAATCAAGTGAGGTTTTTGGTTTTGATCAAAAACAATTGGGAATGGTTCACCTCAATATCTTTGTCTTGAGAAAATTCAATCCTTTAATTTGTAATTAATAGTTGTTGATCCTAATTGTTTTTGAACAAGGTATTTGTTGATCTTATCAGTCGCTTGCTTAATGTTTAGACCATTAAGGATATCAGAATTAATGTGTTTACCATCAGTTGTAATACATTTTTCCTTGCCTTCAATAACTGGAACAATTTCCAGTTTATGAACTTTGGCAAATTCATAATCACGTTTGTCAGCAGAGGCTACACCCATTACTATACCATTAGCATAATCATTCAAAACATAATCAGCAACAAAGATTGGGACTTTCTTATTGTTAACTGGGTTAGTAGCATAGCTACCAGTAAACACCCCAGTCTTTTCTTTTGCCTCTTGACGTTGCAATATTGTTTTAGCTTTAGCTGTTTCAAGGTATTTGCTAACAGTCTTTGCATTATCCTTAGTTGTTAGTTTAATAACTAACTTATTTTCAGGAGCAATGGCTAAGAAAGTAACTCCATAAATTGTATCTGGTCGTGTTGTAAAAACTTCTAGAGTTAAATTATTTGTTTTGAATTTAATGTTAGTTCCTATTGATTTACCTATTCAAGTTCGTTGAATAGTCTTTAGGTTTTCAGGTCAGTCAAGATCATCTAAACCTGATAACAATTTATCAGCATATTTAGTAATTTTTAAAACCCATTGACGCATTGGTTTCTTAACAACTGGAAAAGAACCACGTTCTGAAACCATCTTACCGTTTTCAATAATTACTTCTTCGTTAGATAAAACAGTGCCTAAACCTTCACATCAGTTAACATCAATATCTTTGATTTCAGCCAACCCCTTTTCAAATAACTTTGAAAAGATTCATTGTGTTCATTGATAATAGTTTGGATCAGTAGTATTTACTTCTTTCTTGTAATCAAAACTAAAACCTAAAGATTTTAGTTGAGTTTTAAAAATATCAATATTCTTTTTAGTGAATTGTGCAGGATGATTACCAGTTTGCAAAGCATATTGCTCAGCAGGCAAACCAAATGCATCTCACCCGATAGGGTGTAGTACATTAAAACCATTAAATCTTTTATATCGAGAATAAATATCTGTAGCAGTATAACCTTTTGGATGACCAACATGTAAACCTTGACCTGATGGATAAGGAAACATATCTAAAACATAACATTTTTCTCCTTTTGCATTAGGATCAAAATGATAAGTATCATTTTCCTCTCAGAATTTAGCGATGTTTTTTTCGATTAAGTTGTGGTTGTACATAATAATTTAATCTTTTTTACACTTAAATATATAATATTATAACGATTAAAATATTTTTATGAAAGATACACAAACTCTTATTCAAGAAATAAGACAAGAACTAGATTCAATCAAAACATTCATCAATGCCGATGGTGGTGATGTTAATTTTGTTAGTTTCCAAGATGGTATCTTAACTTTAGAAATTTCTGGTCATTGTATTGGTTGTGCAAGTTTTGATGCAACCTATACATATGGAATTAGAGAAAATATGAAACAAGTTCATCCAGAAATTAAAGACGTAATCTTTACAATGAAAAAATCGGTTTAAACCGATTTTTCTTTTTTAGTTGTTGTAATGGAAGTGCATTGAATTGTTGGAAATTTTTGTTTAATCAAACTTGCAATAAAGTCGCTAAAACAATTTTCTAAATCATGCCCCACATCTAAAGCAGTGATTTTGTAATTAGCTAAATCTTGTCATCCATGATGCTTAATATCACCAGTGATTAAAAGAATTTTTTGTTTTGATAATTGGTCGAATTTTTGCGCAAAAACTGATAATCCTGATCCGGCACAGATGGCTAATTTACTAAACTTATCATTAGGTTTTGCATTAGTTGTTAATAAAGAAACATGAAATGTTTGTTTAAATTTATTTGCAATTTGTTTCACAGTTAAACTAGATTTGAAATTACCAACAACAAATTTTTCCTTGTTGTATCATTTTAGATTGTGAAGTCTTAATTTTTCACCAACAAGAAAATTCATTCCTTGTGATGAGTTATCAAAAGCCGTGTGTAAAGACAAAACAGTTAATTTGTTGTGTTTGATTTTTGCTACTAGTTTCTTATAGAAAGGTAATAATTCATGATCTTTATTCTTTGTAAAGATTGGATGATGAGAGATGATTAATTTAGCTTTTTGTTTAATTGCTTCATTTACAATTTTCTCATTTAAATCTAAACAAACAAAGACTTTTTTTGTATCTGCATTTAAATTTCCTTTATTTAAAAAACCTGATTCATCTCATTCTTCTTGTAATGATAAAGGATATTGCTTTAGCAAATAGTTTGTAATTAATTTTATTTTCATTAGTGTTTAACCTTTTGTTTTAGTGCTTTATATAAAGTAGCATACTCTTTTGAATAGCGATAAAGTTTTTTGCTTTCAATTTTTTTAATGCAACCTTTTAAATAAAGTTTTCACATTTTTTTATCTTTTTGTTTTGCTTGATAACCAAAATATGATTCAAACATAGATATTTTGTGAGCTTTTTGCCCTAGTTGAGCACATATGATTTGATAGAACTTATTCCGATCTAAGCAAACAAGTTCATGATGGGTATCGTATTTATGTTTTGCCAAGTATTTTCTTAGATTTTCAACATCACAATTTGGTTCGAACAAATACTTTGTATTTTTATTAATTTTAGGATCCTTACTTTCTAAAATATCAATGATTGTGTTTGCTCCCATTCCAGCAATCACAATATAGTTTGGTTGAACAAAAACTTTTTTTGTAATGTCTTTTAAGCCATCATTTAAAACGTTGATTGTTTTTGTCGTTAGATGATTTTTAGCTAAATTAGCTTTACCAGAGTTATGTGGTAATCAATTCTTTTCAATATTAACAACTTGCTTAACTTTTCGTGCTTTTAATAAATTAATCGCTAGCAATGCATGGTCTGATCCAACATCATAGACGCATTGACATTTTTCAACTAAATTACTAATTTGCTTAATTCTGTTCATCTAATATATAACTTCTTAATTTTTTTGATTTTGATGGGTGTTTTAATTTTCTTGTTGCTTTTGCTTCGATTTGTCTAACTTGTTCTCGAGGCATTTTTAGTTTTTCGGCTGCTTCGTCAAGACTATGAACATAAGTATATGGATCAAGACCATAACGCATTCGCATAATCTTTTCTTCCTCAGGAGTTAGTGTGACTTTGAATAATTGGTTAATGTCTTCTTTTAACAACGACTCTTTTGTATATTGAACTGGCGAAGTTAAAACATCTTCCTTAACAAAGTCTGAAATTTGACTATCTTCATC
>JAZLIV010000051.1:0-2263 GCA_045617545.1 Mycoplasmoidaceae bacterium
AATGAAAAAGTCAATTCAAAATCAAGGCACAACAGTATTCACATTTAAGTTTGCAAAAAATCACTCAGGAAGTTTCCAAAACCAATTAAAAGTTTATGAACGTCAAGGACAAAAATGTAAGGTGTGTGGATCAACCATAAAAAAGATTATGTTAAATGGCCGCGGCACCTGCTATTGTCCAAAGTGCCAAGCAAAATAAAAAGAGAATACCTCTTTTTTAATGTGTTGAAGATCAATCTAACTGAGCAACAGTCTTAGGCTTTTTGTTTTCGTAATTTTGTGCAATATAACCAGAGTTTACTTTAATTACTCTTGTTGCAAGATCAGCAAAGATTGGGTTGTGAGTAACAATGATAACTGTTGTGTTAAATTTCTTGTTGATGTCAACGAATAATTGAAGGATTTGTTTTGACATTTCTTCATCAACCGCTCCAGTTGGTTCATCACCAAACACGATTGCTGGGTTTTTAGCCATTGATCGAGCAACAGACACACGTTGTTGTTGACCACCAGATAATTCGTGTGGGAACTTGTTGGCGTGTTCTGACATTCCAACAGTTTTTAATAAGTCATCGATATCAAGTCTTTTAGACTTGTCTGATTGAAGGTTTCAACCAATTTCAACATTTTCTCGAACAGTTAAGTTAGGTAATAAACCATATTGTTGGAAAATGTAACCAATATTGTCTTTTCTAAATTGAGTTAATTGTGTATCAGACATTTTGATTAAGTTATTACCATTAACTATGGTTTTACCATAGGTTGCTTTATCCATACCAGACATAATGTTTAACAAAGTTGTTTTACCAGAACCAGATGGTCCTAAAATAACAACAAATTCACCTTGCTTGATTTTTAGTTCAAAACCTTTAAGAACTTTAGTAGCCATCCATTTGTTAAAGTAATATTTAGTTAAATTTTCAAAATCAATAACATATTTAGAATAAACCGAAGGATTAAAATCCTTATATGTTTTATGTGAAACTTTATTAAAGCGTTTAATTAACTTAGCATATTGCATAGATCTAAACGTTTCATCTAAACTACCATGACGATCTTTGCAAGCCATGATTTTCTTTTCTAAGATGTTTTGTTGTTTTAATCAATATGCACGATCTTTATCTTTATTTCTACTAGAAGATCCAAAGTTATATTTACCATTTAAAACTTGTTTTACAAAATCTAATTCAAATTCAAAATGACGTTTATGTGAATTATTTTGTTTAATAACTCTTAAACGATTAGCAGGAAAGTGATTATCTCTAAATTCTTTATTTTCATAAGCACTAACAATAGCAAATAATTCATCTGCTGTCATCTTATTAGATTTACCACTTGCACAGTTATGATCAACAAGTAGCTTGTTGATATATTTAGATAGTTTTGATTTTAAAGTTGTAATTTTATTTTCAGCATCAGCTAATTTTTTATAAGCTAGTTTATTCACTTTATATGTTTCATTATTTGTAATATTAGGAGCAGCATTAAATGACTTCTTTGCTTGATTTAATTCAACAAAAGCTTTTTTATAAATATCCAAGTATTGTGATAAATTAGTAATGTTCTTTTGCATTACTACTTTTTTCTTGCTATTTGGAATTCGACTTAAATCCTTTAAGTCATTAACCGTTGTGAACACTTTCTTTTTGTCTGCCATAAATCCTCCTATTTAATTTGATCGACTAACCGATCCTTCTTTAATGAAACATAACCAATTGCATATGTACCAATTAAGATAATACCAATTCCTCCAACTGCGGCAACATAGAATCACCATTTCTGTGTTACATCCACAAGGATGTTGGCTGTATTAAAGATAATTGCTTGATAACCCAGAGTTAATCCTAGTGACAATGGAAGAGCTAACAATAAACCAAAGACAATTGTTGGAACAAACAATGCAAGAATAGACATTAAGTTCTTGCTATCAGAATATCCTAATGCTTTTAGCATTGCTGCCATTCGTTTAGAATCAACAATGATTAGGTTCGAAATGATGGCAACAATAATAATAGTAATTGGAATAATAATTGCCATGATTGACGTCTCAGCTAAGTTAAATGTCGAAATTAAGTTAGTATAGATTAAATCGCTTGCTGCAACATCCATTGCACCAGTAATGGCTGTAACCATTGTTGTATCACCAAAGGTGTTATTTAGAAGTTCACAAAATTCATTAATAATAACACGATATTCTGTTTCAGTGATGACTTCATTTAAATAATCAGCATTGGCTTCATAATATTTATTATCATTTACGCCT
>JAZLIV010000052.1:0-3919 GCA_045617545.1 Mycoplasmoidaceae bacterium
AAAGAAGAAGATAGGGATTAACCTATCTTTTTTTATGCCTAAAATAAGCAAAAAACTGGGTTTTTGGCCCAGTTTTTACATTATGGTGGAGATGGTGGGAATCGAACCCACTTCCATCTAACACCCGAAATAAGCTTCTACAGTTTAGTTTGAATTTCTAGCTTCATCTATACTCTTGTGTATTCAAACTAACACGGTATAGACCTAGCTAATGGTTTTTCATCTATTTTATTAGCATCAATAGAGATATTGACCTTAAAACAGTACCAACAATTAAAAAGATCAAGAATTAGTTGTTGTTAGCTAGGTTAAACTAGGCTAAAGCGTAGTTGTAGTTAGCTTGTTGAAGTCTGTTAGCCATGAAAGCTTCTTCAAGGTTAACATTTTCAGAGTCTGCACGTTGACAGCCTTGAGCTATAAGGGGCTAACCCCACTGCCACTTAAATCAGATATGCTAGATGTCGAAACCTGTGCATCCCCATTTAGTGGTAAAGATATTATACACAAATATTAAAAAAACTAGGATTTACCTAGCTTTTTTGTTGATTTCTAGGCATTTTTTGCCATAGGAAAGCACTTGTTCTATGATATCCATATTTGCACAATAATAGTGGCTTTGGCCCTCTTTTTTAGTAATAATTAGCTTACTATTTTCTAATTTACTGATATGAAAAGATAATGTCGGTTGAGAAACACGAAATTCAGTCAATAATTCCTTGCCTGAAATATGCGGATTTTTCCATATTTTATCAAAGATTTCGAACCTAGTTTTATCCGATAATGTTTTATGTAATTTCACTATTTGTGCGTTTGTCATAATGCCTCATTTTTTACTAAAACATTATAAAATAGCGAAAAAAACAATGGTAAAAATCACATAGATACTAATAAATGTGAAAATATATAAATGTATGCGTTTTCACACGCGAAATTTTAACTTTTACACGCGTAAATAAAAAAGTAATCTTTTAATTTATACCAATATAAAATATTGGTATAAAATTTTTTATTAAGTTATAATTTCTTTATGTTAAACAAGAACATTTTGATTCGTTCTGAGTATATAACTTTAGCCCAACTTTTGAAGTTTGGCGATGTTATTTCCTCTGGAGGAGAAGCAAAAAGATTTCTTTCCTCTAACACAATCAAAATTAATGGTGTTAACGATAATCGCCGCGGGAGAAAATTGTACCCTGGCGATCAAATAATCATTAATGATGAAATATGTTTAACATTGAAAAATAATTAATAGGTAAAAATATGGCAGAAGAAAAAATTAATAGTGCTGAATATGATGCGTCCAATATTAAGATATTGGAAGGTCTAGAAGCAGTTAGAAAAAGACCTGGTATGTATATCGGTTCAACCGGTATTGATGGTCTTCATCAACTTATCTGAGAAATAGTTGATAACTCTATTGATGAATGTATGGGTGGTTATGCTACTAGAGTTATCGTAACCCAAAAGAAAGATGGTGCTATCATTGTTGATGATGATGGTCGTGGTATTCCCGTTGATATACACCCAAAAACAAAGAAATCAACCGTAGAAACCGTTTTAACGGTGTTACACGCTGGAGGTAAGTTTGACAATACCTCATATAAGATTTCTGGTGGTTTACACGGTGTAGGTGCATCGTGTGTTAACGGTTTATCAAAATACATGAAAGTTTGAGTCAACCGTGACTTTCAAACTCACTATGTGGAATTTAGAGATGGTGGTCATGCAGTTGAACCATTAAAAGTCATTGGAAAATCACCTGATAAACCACATGGTACAACCATTGAATTTGTTCCTGACTTCACAATTATGGAAAAACTTCCATATGAAGATGAACGAATTATTGCAAGAATGAAACAACTTGCTTTTCTAAATAAAGGTGTAAAACTTATTTATATTAATCAAAAAACAGACCAAAAATATGAATGGTTATATGAAGGTGGATTAAATGAATACGTTGCTGAATTAAACCGTGATAAAGATCCGCTTGTACCAGATATTATTTATGGTGAAGTAAGACAAAAAACAAAAGTACCTAATGTTTTGGAAGAAACCTACTACGACATTAATGTCGAAGTTGCTTTCCAATACAATAAAGGTTATGCAAACTCTTTATACTCATTCTGTAACAACATCAACACGACAGAAGGTGGAACGCACGAAGAAGGATTTAGATTAGCTTTAACCAAAGTTATCAACCGTGCTGCATTAGAAAAGAAACTAATGAAAGAAACAGATGACAAACTAACTAAAGATGATGTCACTGAAGGTTTAGTTGCTATTTTATCTATTAAACACCCTAACCCTCAATATGAAGGTCAAACAAAGAGAAAACTAGGTAACACTGAAGTAAGACAACTAGTAAATAGTGTTACAACAACAATCTTTGAGAAATATTTACAAGAAAACCCTACAGAAGCCATGATGATCATCCGTAAGATCATGTTGGCTGCTGAAGCTAGAAAGAAATCACAAGAAGCAAGAGAAATTACAAGACGTAAATCTCCATTTGAAACTGGAGGTTTACCTGGTAAACTTGCTGATTGTTCATCACGAGATTCATCAATCTGCGAACTATATATCGTTGAAGGTGACTCTGCTGGTGGTTCAGCTAAATTAGGAAGAAACCGTGAATTCCAAGCTATCCTACCACTTCGTGGTAAGATTATTAACGTTGAAAAAGCTAAAACAGAAAAAATCTTTGATAACCAAGAAATTCAAGCATTAATTACAGCTATTGGTATTGGTGTAATGCCGGAAATTGATATGACAAAGATTCGTTATAACAAAATCATCATCATGACTGATGCTGATGTCGATGGTGCCCACATTCGAATCTTAATGTTAACATTCTTCTTTAGATACATGAAACCTTTAATTGAACAAGGACATGTCTTCTTTGCTCGACCACCTTTATTTAAATACCAAGCTGGTAAGAATGTAAAATATGCATATTCTGATCAAGAATTGGAAGACTTTAAAAAAGAAGGTGGCAACCAAAGATATACCATCCAACGATATAAAGGTCTTGGTGAAATGAACCCAGAACAATTATGAGAAACAACAATGGACCCTGTTAATCGAACTATTATTAAAGTGACAATTGCAGATGCAATTGAAGCTGACAAACAATTTAGTTTCTTAATGGGTGATGATGTTGCACCAAGAAAAGACTTTATTAAGACAAATGCTAAATTTGTTAAGAATATTGATGCATAGGAAAGGAGAGAATTAGATTATGGCAAACGAAAACAACATTCGTGAACAACTACAACAATCTAAAGTTGAAGAAAAAGAAATAGCTAAAGAGCTTCAAAACTCATTCCTAGAATATGCAATGAGTGTTATTGTTGCTAGAGCTTTACCAGATGCAAGAGATGGTTTTAAGCCAGTACACCGTCGTGTATTGTATGCCGCTTGAAACTTAGGCATGACCTCTGGTGCACAATATAAGAAATCAGCTAGACTTGTTGGTGAAGTAATTGGTAAATATCACCCACATGGTGATACTGCTGTTTATGAAACAATGGTAAGAATGGCACAAGATTTCTCAATGAGATATCCATTAATTGATGGTCATGGTAACTTTGGTTCAATCGATGGTGATGGCGCTGCGGCAATGCGTTATACCGAAGCAAGAATGTCTAAGCTAGCAGATACAATGCTAGGTGACATTGAAAAGAATACGGTTGAATTAATTGATAACTATGATGGAACGGAAAAAGAACCAATTGTTCTTCCTTCATTATTCCCTAATATGTTAGCTAATGGTTCAAGCGGTATTGCTGTTGGTATGGCAACTAACATGCCACCACATAACTTAAATGAAATTGCTGCTGGTGTAGAATTAGTTGCGAAAAATCCTGATTGTACAACCGATAACATTATGCAAGTATTAAAAGGTCCGGACTTCCCAACA
>JAZLIV010000053.1:0-2899 GCA_045617545.1 Mycoplasmoidaceae bacterium
GAACTTTTTAGCAATTGAAGTAACTAAACGTAAGTTACTAGTTACTAATTGGTCAACAGCATACTTTCTTTCAATTTCATTTTTAGAATTTAACAATTTAGCTACTTCTACCTCTTGCTCTGCTGACAACATTTTAGATTGACCAAGTGTTGTTAAGAATGACTTAACACCATCATAGTCATTACCTTTTGGACCATGAGTAACAATCTTACTAACTTTTTGTGATTTTTGTGTTGATAAGATTTTTTCTATTTCAGGTTCAGTAAAGAATTTTTTGCCTTCATATCCTTTGATGGTAATACCATGTTTAACAATATCGTTAAACAATCTTTGTGCTAATTGTTTAGTTAATACATAGCTACCAAATTCTGAAAAGATCTTATTTAAAACGACAACATTACGACTTCTTTTTTTAAGTTTAACAGTTTGAATAATTCTTTTTTCAATGTCTTTAAATTCAAATTCAGAAATCATTTTATGTTTTGAATAAGATTCAAGAATTTGGATTTTTGGTCCAGTAGTCTTAATAATTTTAGGTTGCTTTGTAACAGGTTTTTTCGTAACTTTTTTCTTAGTTACTTTTTTAGGTTGTTTTTTTGCTTTTTTCTTAACAGCAACTTTTTTAGTAGCCTTTTTCTTTGCTACTTTTTTTCTCTTTACAATCTTCTTAGCCATGTATAGTCAGTCCTTGGTGGTAGTATTATACCACTTAATACAAAAAAAGTAAAAGTAATTTATTACTTTTACTAAGTTTAATGAACTGAAGGTATTATAATGGTTAGCCAATAATCGAGAAGGAACTTCGACTAGGAACTGGCGATAGACGCATAATAGTTGTGCGACGGAAGCCATAATTTGTTGGTTGTCCTGCTTCAGGTGTCGGTCTTGACATACTGATAGCATTCATTACTAAATTAGATAGGGTGGAAACAAGAATTCCAATTCCTAATGCAATAGCATAGAAAGCTCCTCCTGATTGAGTTTGCTTTTGTGTTAAACTTAATTTTTTTATTTTTTTCACCTCCCATATAGTAATTGACCAAAAAATTTAAAAAAATAGAAAAAATTTTTAAATTTGGCGTAAGTGCCGATGAAATGTGGTATTTTGGCGTAATAAATTTTTTGAAAAATTGGGTCATTTTACAAATTTATTATTTAAAAAGTTTATAATTATTTCAATAAACGAGGAATAAATATGAATAAAAAAATACTAGTAATTAATGCCGGTTCTAGTTCAATTAAATTTCGTGTATATAACTATGATGATTTAAATGAATTAGGCAATGGTTTATGTGAAAGAATTTTTGTTGATGGTCACATCAAAGTTAAAACAACTGATGGAAGAACTGTTGAAAAAGATGCACCAATGCCAGATCATAGTGCAGCAGTGCAAATCGCATTAGATGCATTAAAAGAATTAAAAATTATTGAAGATTTAAATGAAGTGGTAGGTATTGGTCATCGAATTGCTATGGGTGGACAATTTTTCAAACAATCAACAATTGTTGATGATGAAAACGTTTTAAATAAAGCAATTGAATATGGAAAGATTGCGCCATTACATAACCCATGTGAAACAACAGTTATTAAAGTCTTTAAAAATTTAGTACCAAATGCTTTCAACGTTGGTGTTTTTGATACTTCATATCATTCAACTATTCCTGCCGTTAACTCTGATTATTGTTTAGATCGAGAAACAACAAACAAATATGAAATCAAGAAATATGGTTTTCATGGAACAAGCTATAGATATATAGTTAAGAAAATGGAGCAAGTATTAGGAAAACAAGACCCTAATTTAATTGTTTGCCATATTGGTAATGGTGCATCTATTTGTGCTATCAAAGATGGTAAATCATATGATACAACAATGGGATTTAGTCCATTGCAAGGGTTAATCATGGGAACAAGATGTGGTGATATTGATGCATCAGTATGTACATATCTAATATCTCAAGGTTTAACACCTGAACAAGTTAATAATGAATTAAATAAAAAAGCTGGATTTTTAGGCATTGCTGGTAGTAGCGATTCTCGTGATGTAATTGCTAAAGCAATTTCAGGTGATGCTAATGCAAAATTAGCTCGAGAAATTCAATTACAACGAATTGCCAACTATGTCATTCAATATACTAATGAACTTGGTAAAATTGATGCCATTGTCTTCACCGCAGGTTGTGGGGAAAACGATGCCCAATTATTAGAAGGCGTTTGTGATCGTATTAAATTAATGAATTTGAAATATGATCCAATCAAGAACAAAGAAAAATATGGTGACTATTTAGAAGTTACTGCTGAAGGATCTGATACAAGAATCTTTCGGGTAAGAACAAATGAAGAGTTAATGATTGCTGGTGATGTTAAGGCTTTAGCAAAACAAAAAGAGGTTTAACCTCTTTTATTTTTTAACATTCTTACCAACAATAACTTTTGTTTCTTTTAAAGGTTTACCATTAAAGACAATGTTATAGATTTCATCATAGTTTTCCACTAGATAAACGGTGATATTGTCTTTTACTTCTGGTGGAACATCCTTTAAGAAACGTTCATCTCGTGCTGGGATGATAATGGTATTAACCCCACCACGGTGAGCAGAAATAGTTTTTTCTTTTACCCCACCAATGATTAACACTTTACCACGTAAAGTGATTTCACCTGTCATTGATAAAGTTGATTTAACCGGACGATTACTTAAACATGAAATGATGGCTGTCGTTAATGTCACACCAGCAGATGGACCATCTTTTGGTACACCACCAGTTGGAACGTGAATATGAATATCTGTTTTAGCAAAGTCAATATCTTTGATGCCAAACTTCTTGGCATTAGCTTTAACAAAAGCTAAGGCAACTTCAGCCGATTCTTTCATTGTTTCTTTTAAGTTACCAGTGATGGTTAC
>JAZLIV010000054.1:0-3002 GCA_045617545.1 Mycoplasmoidaceae bacterium
ATTATTATGCGACATGGATAAACTTAGACAATCTGGATCTTTCTATAAAACTATAGAATGAATTAAAACAAAACGGCCTTTAATTGCTGAACAAGATGGAATCAGTTATTGCTGTAATATCAAAAAGTATCCAGGTAATGACTTTAGATTTAACTGGCAATGGGATGGCATCAAAGATGACACAGTAATCAAACATTTCTGAAGTTTTATTAGATTAAGACCCAGTCATAGATATATTCGCCCATGGCACATAGATAAGGTACAAAATGTATTAAAACTGCACAACTGAGATGAGGATTATAAATACTTTTTAGAACAAAAACAAAAATGAAAAAAGGATTAGGTAAACTAATTCTTTTTTTGTCCAACAAACTCTAAAATTAACTTATAAAGTTGATCAGAATAGTTGGGGTCCATAGATAAAATGTGATAACCATTTGGAAGTTTGATAAAATGGTTTGCATCTGACTTAGCTTCTATCTTTTTAATATGTTTTTTTGTCATTAGAGCGTCTTGGCCAGATTGGATATACAAATACTTATATTTCTCTTTCTTGCCGTTTCTAAGCAAAAATAAATAAGATGGAAGCATGTATCTTCATACAGCAATTGCCAATCTTGAACTTCTTCTTGCTTTAGGAAACATTGCTATTGCTCTTAAAAGCAATGGGTCGGTAGTTAAATCTTTATGCATGTTTTCATTTAGTGGCAAAACTAATTCAGTATTAAATAAAAATGTGAAAACTTCTTTTCACGCAGATGATCATGCTGCCTTAAAAGATAAAGACTTAGGAGGTTTGATTCGTGTTGGCATGTTTCAATTAATCACACCAGCAATCTTGCCATAATATTTTTTTAAATATAAAAGATTAATCGCGCATCCTCAACTCTCGCCTAATAAATATATTTTTTTGTTAGGAAGCTCTTTTTTAACTCATTCAACAACACAATCTAGTTCTTTCAAGAACTTACCTTTATATTGTTGTGGTTTATTTAAATTATTACCATGTCCCATTTTTTCATAACTTACAAAGTAATTGTTATCAAAGGCAAAATAGTTCATATAAAGACTTAAAGTGTTAGTGCCACCTAAGCCAGAATTGAAGATAAAGACACAAGTATCTTGTGTTTCATTTAAAGGTTTAACTGATACTATCGGAATAGAATGTTTGAATAATTTAGTTTCTAAATTAAAGTTAACTATTCTATCAGTTTCAAACTTTTTCATAGTTATATTTATATCATATAATAATATATATAAAAACAAAAGGACAAAATATGGCAAAAGTAGATTATTGCGTAATTGGTTATGGTCGATTTGGTGGGCAAGTTGCTGACCAATTAAACGAACTTGGCAAAAGAGTAATGGTTATCGAAGGTGATTCTAACCTTTGCGATAAGATTTCACGTTTACATGAAATCGTTATTAAAGCTGATGCTACAGATATTAATGCATTGGCTGACTGTGGTGTAAAGAATGTTAAAAACATTATTGTTGGTACTTCAGAAATTGAAAACTCAATTATGATTTGTGCTAACTTACGTCAACTAGGTTGTGAAAACATCATTGCTCGTGCAAAGAACCAAACACATGAACGTGTATTAAAAACAATGGGTATAACTAATGTTATTACACCTGAAACTGAAATTGCTAACAAACTAGCAATTCAATTAGTTTACAACCTTGGAGCAGATATTTCTGCAATTAACAAGGAAATTTGTTGAGTTAAATCTGTTGTTACTAATCCAGATATTCTTCATAAGAATATCTATGGTTTACAATTAAAAGAAAATCTAGATGCCATTGTTGTTTCTATCCAACGAAAAGATGAAATCATTTTCCCAATCAAGCAAAACACTCAATTTAAGATTGGTGATATTGCTAGTTTAGTTTGTCCTAACCGTAATATTAAAAAAGTTATTGACTTTTTAACACTTGAAAAATAATATTTAGCAATCTAATCTTTTTGCTAAATCTAATGCTTGTTTGATTGCATCATCCATATCAAAATAACGATATTGACTTAATCTACCTAAAGGGTAGAAGTTAGTATATTTTTTAAATTCTTGTAGGTAACGATTATATAAATCAGAATTTTTAGCATTAATGATTGGATAATAACGAACATTAAAATCGTTTGATTTTAGATCAAATGCTCCAGGATATTCTTTCGAAATGGTTGTGGTTCCATCTTTACTTTGTAAAGTCATTTGCTTATATTCTGCAATTCTAGTCATTGTCGGATCAGCAGGATAATTTACTACAGCAGTATCTTGAAACTTCGTTTGGTTAATAGTTTCAAACTTTATATTCAAACTACGATAAGGAAGCATTCCTCATTTATAGTTGATTGCTTCATCTAGTGATCCACAATAAACTAATGGATCAGTTAATGGTTCACCATTAATAGTTATCTTATCTTGCTCAAATTTAATAAGACTTAAAGCATCAATATTTAGCTTAAGTGTGATGTTAGGATGATCTAGCATCTTCTTAATCATGGCTGTATAGCCATCAACTGGCAAACCTTGATATTTATCTTCAGGAAAATAGTTGTGATCATATCCTAAAACAATTTTTACCCGATTAATTGTTGATGGGTCAATTTCTTCAAATTTTGTTCCCCACATTTTAGAAGAATAATTGAAATATACATTTTTAGAAATGTAATCAACAAATTCTTTAACCAATGGATGAGATGATTGTTTTAAATCAAAGATAGAAATTATTTTTTGATTTGGATAAGCTTCTTGCAAAGTTTTAATTACTTCACTAGCTTTATCACCCATAATAATTTCAATTGATTTGAAATTAATTGGTAAGGGGAAAAGTTTATTGTCAACATTAACTAAAACTTTATTTACATAACCATTTAGCTTTGTAAACTTTGAAATGAAGTTATAAACATCTTCATCAGATGTATGAAAGATATGTGGACCAAAATTATGAATCAAGATTCCATCTTGGTTAATGCTGTCATAACAATTACCACCAACAAATCC
>JAZLIV010000055.1:0-5349 GCA_045617545.1 Mycoplasmoidaceae bacterium
GCTTACCTAAGATTTCTTCTACTAACAAGTCTGTACTAGAAGTACAAATGGCACATCCTATGCCAGTAAACTTAGCATCTTTTACTTTGCCATTTTGAATTAGAACATAGCCATCAATGTTATCAATACATGATGGACTATCATTATGACCATAAAGGTACTTACCTTTAGGTTTTTTATTGACCTTATTGGCAGGAGCTTCATAATGGTCAATAATTAATTCTTTTGCTAATTCATTACTTATTTCCATTGTTAGTCCTACAAGATGATTTCATCACCTTTCTTAAATTTTTTAAGAATCTTGATGAATTTATCAATTTCTTCTTTGGTGTTATAAAAGTACAAGCTTAGTCTAACAGCCGCTTGTGTATCAATAATATGGTGTGCTAATTTAGCACAACTTAAGCCAGCACGGCAGATAACACCTTTAGTTCCAAGTCAGCTAGCTAAATCTTGAGCATGAACCTTTTTAATATTGAAGTAGATAATTGCTTCCGGTTCAGTCTTGTTGTAAACAACAAGATTGTTTACTTGTGCTAATTTTTTAACAAAATACTTTTTTAATTCGTGTTGATATTTAGTAATGTTGTTAAACCCAACATGTTCTAAATATTCAACAGCAGCTTCTCAACCAAAGATTTGGGCAAGCGGTAATGTTCCACCTTCAAACTTCTCAACATTATTATTCAAGACATAGTCTTGTTTATTGATTGTTTGGTTCATTCCACCACCATATTTTAGTGGTTGCAATAATGTTAATCATTTAGTTGCCATATAAACTAAGCCTAGACCAGTTGGACCTAACATTTTATGGCAACTGCATACGACAAAGTCAATACCACACTTCACATCAATTCTTTGATGTGGTAAGTATTGAGCGGCATCCATCACAATAATAATGTTAGGATTGATCTTTTTTGCTTTTTTTACTAATGTTACATAATCAATGTTATTACCAAGAATATTGCTGCTTGCAGCAAAGGTAACGATTTTAGTATTTTTTGTAATCGCCTTTAAATAAGTTTGTGCCGTTGGAACAATATCTTCAGGTAAATATTTAAGTTTAAAATAACCTAGCTTTGCTAGTCTAATTCATGGTAATAAGTTACTAGCATGTTCTAGTTTAGAAATTAATACTTCTTGGCTTGGTTTAATAAAACCATTTGCTAAACCATAAGCAATAAGATTTAAGCCTTCTGTTGCTCCAGAAGTGAAAACAATATTACTTGCTTTTGTATTAAATAACTTGGCAGTTTTAGTTCGGATGTCTAAAACTTTCTTAGTTGTTTTAAAAGTAATAGCTGAATCACTATTGTGGGTGTTTGTTCCATAATTAATGTAATAATTGCTTTCAGCATTTATTACTGATTGGGGTTTTAAAGAAGTAGCAGCTGAATCAAAATAAAGTAATTTAGGGTGCTTTTTAATTCATGGGAAATCTTTTCTAAACTTATTCATAATAACCTCCCATTAATTTTTGAATATCATTTTTGATATTAATTCTATATTTTGTTAAATATGGATTTAAATCATGAATAAAACTATCAATTAAAAATTGATAGGCCTCTAAGTTACTTAGACCTTTGGTGTTTAGATAAAAGATAATCTCAGGGTTAATTTGCCCAATATTTACAGTATGTTTTGCAACAATATCATTAATATTGATATCTAAGCATGGCAGAGCTTGGATTAATGAGTCATTATCAAAGATAAGACCATCAATATTTTGGTTGATAGCATTTCCTTTTGTTCTATTTTGACAAGAAGAAATACAATTAACCTTAACATTAGCTTTATTGTTAGCTAAAGCTTTAACATAAATGTTACTAATTGAATTATTACCTTTATGGTTAAAGTTTATATTGAATGTTTTGTTTGAGCCACTTGCCAAAACTAAACAATAAAGGTTAACTTTGTTATTGTCAGTTAAAGTTAGGTTAACAGTTTTGTTAATATCTTTTTGATTGTTGGCAACAAGATAAAGATTAACCTTTTGGTTAGTTTTAAGGTTAATGTTTTGTTTGCCACTTACATTTGTTAAAAAGATATTAGAATGCATTACGTAAACTATCCATTTCTTGCATTTTTGCAGGCTTTTTAGCATATTTGCTAAAGCCTTTTTCTAATGCTTTAAATAAGTTTTTGCCATTGCCTGAATCAACAATCTTGTGGTTAGCAATTGTGATATATTTAGTTGGTTTGATTTGCTTTAATAATTGCTCTTGGTGTGAGATTAAAATAATTATTTTATTAGCCTTAATTTTGTTGATTTCCTTAGCAATAATTTTTAAGCTATCAACATCGCAACCTGAATCAACTTCATCTAATAATAAAACATTATTGTTCATTAAAAACATTTGAACAAGTTCATTTTTCTTTTTTTGCCCACCAGAGAAGTTAACATTGTTACTTCTTTTTAATAAACTAGCATCTAGGTTTAATGCTTCAAACTTTGGTGTGACTAAATTATGTAAAGTAATTGGATCAACCTTTTTATTGCTATGAGAATTAGCAATGATCTTATAAAGATCAATTAACTTTACACCTTCAAGTTCCATTGGGCTTTGCGCTAAATAGAAAAAACCTAATTTAGCTATTTCATCAGTTGATAGTTTCTTTAAACTTTTATTGTTAAATTTAATATCACCTTTGGTGATTTTAAAAGCATAATGGCCCATAATGGTTTTTAAAAAACTTGACTTACCTGCTCCGTTAGGACCAATAATGGCAATAACATCACCGGTTTTTGCCTTTAGACTTAAGTTTTTTAACAGTTTATTATTGTCAACAACAATATCTAAACCATTAATATTTAATAAGTTTATTTTTTTCATATATATTATTGTATTATTATTATAATAATAAAATAATAAATTATTAGAGGATATCCCATTTATGAAATTAAAGAAATTAATAGTTTCTGCTAGTGCCATTGCCGCTGGTTCTGGTATTTTAGCAACAGTTTTAACAAGCTGTTCTAAAGCAGATATTGATGACGATCTAAAGATCGAATTAAATGATGAAGGTAAGTTTGCTAACCTTGAGGGAGCAACTTTTCAAAATGCAATTAAAGCTGCACTAACTCGTAGTTCATCATGAGCAACATTTAAACAAGCTCTTGCAGATGAAATTGTTTACAAATGATACGAAAACCGTGCATCAAAAGATAAGAATGATACAACTAAGAACACTTCATTCCGTTCTAATCTTGATGAATGAAAGTATCAAATTGATGAAGATTATGATGACAACATCGATAATCTTAAGTCTAAATATGGCGCAAACTATAAATTCTACCTTCAAAATGAAACTTTAGCACCATATGGTGGCACTGAAGAAGCATATAAACATGCTAAGCTTGTTGAAAAAGTAAAATCAAAATTCATTGATGATGCATTTGGGACTATCTTCTTTGGAATTAGAACAGAAAATGAAACAACTCAATATCCTCATATATTAACTCACGCTAATTTAAATATTGGTGAACGTGAATTAAATAACCCTGAAAACTGGGCTAAATTAGGTTTTTATGCTAAGACTGATGGAAGCTTTAATCCATCTGATGATATAGATACTGATTATCTTGCTGAAAAACCACAAGGTGACTATGCAACATTACAAGACTATGTCTTTAACCGTTGATTTGATACAGAAAAACCATTCTTTTCTGCTGCTGCATTATTTAAATATTCAGCACCTAACTCGACTAAAGAAAAGAAATTGACCGATATTTATAATGGTTCATTAGTAACAATTCCAGAAGCTCCAAATGAAGCTTTTCCTTTCTTTGGCGGTCAAGATGATGCTGAAACATATAAAGGAACTTTAGCTTTCTATAAATGATATGAAGCATTAAATAATGGTGGGTTTAGAACTGGTGGATTATATGGTCCGCAATTAAATCAATACAATGGTACTGTAACCATTGGCAGCCAATATACTGAAGATAGTCAAACACTATTGCTTTGTTCTGCCCGTAATATGATTGGTGGTAGTGATGGTGGACTATATATTCCTTACGGAATATCATCTGCAAGTTTACTAATGCAAATGTTATTTGATGGCAAACAACTTGCATTGAATAATGTTTTAGAAGATCATATTGGAAGTGTAAAACAATATGCACAAGATAAATTGGCTGAAAATGTTGAGCTAGGAAATGTTCCGTCATATCTTGATGAAGCTAGAATTTTAAAAAACTTTTTCTTTACTGAACAACCTAGTGAGGATATAACATCATATTTTGATCTTGAAAATTTATATGGTGAAGTTGAATCTCTAGATGGATACTATCACTGTCCAATTTTTAAGAATAATGAAGATTATTCTTTCTTATATGGCAATAGTACAACTAATGGTGTTAAATACATTACTAACAACATTCAA
Source organism: Mycoplasmoidaceae bacterium (assembly GCA_045617545.1). Lineage (GTDB taxonomy): Bacteria > Bacillota_I > Bacilli_A > Mycoplasmatales > Mycoplasmoidaceae > Hennigella. Next base: position 4,387 of record JAZLIV010000055.1, read on the forward strand.
TTAAATTTAGGAAGACTTAATCCAGAATGAAAACCTGATCTAGAAGTTTCTGTTGATAAATACCTTGACACTCAACCATGAGTTCTTGAACTAAACGAGGCCGGTGTTCATGCTCAAACAATTGATGGATACATTTATATTAAAGAAAAACCAACAGCACAAAGACAACAAGCATTAAAGGAAGTAATTAAATATCGTTTGATGCAAAAGAAATGTGGATACAATGATAAAATCATTTCTGCTGATTTAATTGATGGTTCTAACAAACTAAAAACATATTTCACAAATAATTTTGCTGATATTATCTTGGAATTAGCATTAAGTGATCAAGAATATAACATCTTTAGAAATATTGAAGATTATAAAGAAACAGGAACTTTGAAAAATTTATTCATGGATGCTTTGATAGCTGAACAACATTTTAGTGATATTAGTAGCGACTTAAAAACTTACTTGAATGAAACTAATAAGTTTGATAGACTTAAAAAAGCTTATGAGGCTGTAACAACAGCTAATGAAAAGATATATGCTTACAGAAAAGATCAAATTAGTAATTCGAAAAACACTTCAAAATCACACAAAAAGATTTTTGAAAATGGATTAAACGCTAATTTAGCTATCAATTTTGCTGGCTCTCCTAAAAACCGTTTTAATACAACTCATAATTATGGTAGGGTTAATGCGATCATTTACGTAAATGAAGCTGAGCCAACAGTAAAAGCATTAGATACACAACTTAATACAATTATTGGTCTAAATTTGTTTGAAGCAATTAAAAATCTAAAGACAGATGACACAACAATGGGTTTCAGCCCGCAAGTTAAAACAGCTAAGGACACTGATTCTAACCGATTCTGATATTTATCACCTATTGTTGATAAAGTAATGTATGGATATATGGGTGGTTCTGAAGTAGCTAACTATATAAAATCAACAACATATGATGGTTATCAAATAAATGTT
>JAZLIV010000056.1:0-4006 GCA_045617545.1 Mycoplasmoidaceae bacterium
GTTTCTTAATCGTTTGTTGCATTGATCAAATCTTTCGGCTTGTTTTTCCTCTAGACAGAATGATTTGATAACTCTCATTCCTAATACATTTTCTCTTACGACGACGTTGGCATTATCTATTTCATATTGCACTCGTTCAAAGGCTGGAACAACGATTTTAGCAACAATGATAAAGCCAATAACAATTAATAACATGATGCCTAAAAACATCATTCCAAATAATCAGAATCTAACAAAGCTAGTAATAATCCCATAAAAGAACATTATTGGCGCACGAATAAATAATGCTAATGCTAATTGCAAAGCAATTTGGTATTTTTGCACGTCGTTAGTTATTCTTGTAATAATACTTGATGTTGTAACTTTATCAATATCACCAAAAGATAGGGTTGAAGCACGATAAAACATATTATGTCTGATTGTTTCAGCAGACTTTAAGGATGCTTTTGTTCCCACCCATGATCCTAAAGCACCAAAGACTAATGATAGGATTGCATTAAGTAATAATAAGTTAGTAGCAAACCAAAAATCATTCATTTCTTGTGGTGTTGGTGTACCAGTAATTGGTGTAACCACCAAAATTACTCTTGATAACATTGTTGTTTGTAAACCTTCAAAAATTCCTTGTAAGGCAACAAAAATAAGCGATAGAATCGCTAACACTTTTGTTGGTTTATCAGACATTCTGAATAACTTAAACATATGTTACCTATTTTAATTATTTGAATACTTATTATATTAAAAAATATAATAAACTATGTTAAATATGTTCACGTAGCTCAATTTTGGATAGAGCAGTAACCTCCTAAGTTACAGGTTGACCGTTCAATTCGGCCCGTGAACGCCAATAAAAAAATAGGGTTACCCCTATTTTTATTTTTAAAGATTATAGAATTGAGAAGCAAGGAATAACTGCACGTTTATTGTTCATGTTAGTATGGTGAAGAGATCCATCTTCTCATACAACTATGTCTTCTTCAATTTTACCAACTCCACCACCTGCTTCAGTTGGAGTTGCAAGTCAATATGCTATCGCATCTTTTACTTTTTTACCAACAGGAGTATATACTCTAAGCGGTTCAGCATCATTTGTTTTGTCTTTACCTTGGTAATATTCAAATGGTTCAACATCAGGTTCAAGTCTCATTCAATCTCAGTCAAATTTAGCATTTAATTGTCCAGCTGTTGGAACAAAGTATCTGTCACCTACATATTCTTCCTCATAACCTTGTGTTGACGAAGTTCAATGTTGATTGGCTGTACGAACAACCATATCCTTTAAGAATTCATCATTTATGGAATAGTCGAAGCAGCCTGATCCACTATCATTCATGAATTTTCTCATCTTTGATGAATAACGCTCAATACGGTCAGCCTCTCAGTATTCTCAGCAGTTACGGTTGTCATCATTTTGGAAGAATGCATTTTCACTATTGAATACTTTTGTTAATACACCATCCTTAGTTGTTAATTCATTAACAAATTGCAAAGTAAATGCTGCATGATGTTCAAAATCAATGTCATCATCCTCTAATATTGTTTCATCAGTTAATGCAAGAGGTAATTGGAAAGTAGAAGCTACAATAACTTTGTGTTTTACCCCACGTCATTCTACTACTTTATATTTTCCAACAAAGTCTTCATCAGCACCTAGATCGTAAATAGCTTTATAAAAATCAGATTTTACAGTATCTGATGCATCAGCAGGAACAAAATCAGATCAAAAACTTAAATTTTCTCATGAATCTTGTTCAAATGTTCCTACGCCTTCAGTTTCACCTTCAATTGCTTTTTCGATAGGTTGTACGTCTTTAATATCAATTATTATTGAATCGTTTATCGGTTCTTGATCTATATTTCCTATTTCGACTTGTGAATCTTTGTATTCAATCTTGCAATCTCTCTCTTGCGATGCTTCTTCATCAGTGAATCTTCATTTCGCAGCAGTGATTTTCTTACCGTGTATATAGCCTGGCATAGCTACAGAAAATGCATAACCACCCTGTTTAATACATTTTTCAATTGTTGTAAAATTTTTGCTAAACATTTGAATATTAGCATCATGGTCACCAGGTTCGTAAAGCGGTTTTGTTGGTGTCGCAATAGATATGCTATCATATTCAGAGTAAAGTCTTCAGTCAAAATCAGGGGTGAAAGTTAATTTAGCTTGTAGTCGTTCTGTTCCTTCTATTATTTTAAACTCACGACAAGCAGTTGAAACTTCATTATCACCAATGAATAATTTTGCTTGAGCATCGAAATCATTATCATCAAATATACGGTTGGTTCCATCATGGATGTAAAGATTAATTTCAGTTGTATCACCAAACTTTTTGTAATTTTGTTGTAATCCAACATATAAGCTACTTGATCTAACCTTAAAGAATTTTTTCGCAACAGCTTCTGGATAAATAGTTATATATGCAGGTTTTAAATCAGGTAATGTTTTGGTTAAAAAATTTTGATTGAACCTTATTTCTAGCTCACTATCATCATCTCAACCTTTCAATTGATAATCTTTGAATTTTTGTATTTCAGTATCACTACCATCTTGTGAATGAACAACTATCTTTTCAATGTTAGAAACGGTGTAATTGTCATCTACACAATATAATGTGATGTCTTCATTTGTTTTTTGGCCTTCGCCATAAAACAATGGGCCTTCCGGTTTAACTTTTTGCGATTCCACACTTGCTACTTTAATATCGCAACATTCTAAACCTAAACCAGCTTTTGTAATTTTATTTGCAGTTTTATAAGTTTGCATAGTGCAACTAGCTAATGGCAAAACGCCACAAGCCAATGGTGCAATGCAAACCAATGTTTTTAATAACATTCCTTTTTTCATATTATTCCTTTCAACTCCATTATAATGTATATATTATAATAATGAGAATATTATGGAGTTAATATGAAAATAAATAAAATTTTGGTACCTATATTAGGATTACCTTTAGTATTAGGCGCTGGATTGACTACATTGGTTGGATGCAACAAAGGCAAAGAAGATAAATTCAAAACCGATGATTGGCAGACTGTAGTTGAACATGCAAACAAAGGTTTAAATGATTTAAAAGCCTACTATGGCCTTGATTCATTTGTTGGTTTAGAAAGAACTATTAAAATCAATGGTATTGAACACAAAGTAAGGGTTATTGGTGAAAATGAAGATTATTTGGCTGGTGAGGATGACAAACCACAACTAGATAAACCTGTGGCTTTAACATTCCAATTTGACAATATTATATCTTCTATGACAGAAGACGGCATAATTGATCCTGAGTATAAAAATATAGGGAATGGTTGAGGCTGAAAAACTAGTAATGTTCGAAAATTTTTAAATGAGGAAGAAGGCACAGGTTTAAAACCATTTATTAAACAAATGGAAGAACAACTAGGGGAAGATGCTATCAAGATAGTTAGTAAAAAAATAATAACTTTAGATGTTGTGGGTGTTGGCTTTATTTCTGAAAAGATTTTTGAGCCTGCTCTTGCTGAAATATATAATGTTCAACAACTTAATGATGTTTATTTTGATGAAGAAAGTTATGAAATTTACCAAAAAGAAGCAAACACAGATAGTGCAGGCCAAAATCAAGGACCATATTCTTATTACAAACAAAACATTAAACAAGATGATGAAAGTGCTGTGATACATCAACAAAAATGTCTAATTAGAACAGACGTTGATGGCTTTGCTCACCCATATTGATTGAGAAGTGCGTATATAACTGATGACACTGAATATAATGCACAATGAAATATATGAAGTAATGGTATGCGTTGCCCAATCTCTGAATCTGGCGAAGTAGAAAATCACTGATACCTTGGAATGGCTCCAATCTTCTGTATTTAAAAAAGGAGGTTAACCTCTTTTTTATTTCTTAATAAAATTAATTACATCTTGATAAACCTTGTGTTTAATTTTCGGTTCATTCAAGATTTCATGTCTTGCATTTGGATAAATTTTGATTGAAACATTTTCAATATGGTTTTTCTTATAAAA
>JAZLIV010000057.1:0-4096 GCA_045617545.1 Mycoplasmoidaceae bacterium
GATCAAATTAACACTATTACAATCATTTGCCTAATATTTGGTAGCATTATGTGTATTTTGGCCGTTTTATTTGAAAATAACGGTATTGTTTATGGTGGAGAAGGACAAAAGGATAGTCCATTAGTTTTCCATGGATTTAACTTCTTTTCGATTCTTATCTTCTTATCTTATGCCTTTGCTGTAGGATTTATGTTGGTTGGTTCAAAGGTAAAACCAGCTGCTGTTGTTGGTCGTGGCGTAGCCACTGCTAAAACTTTACCACGGGCAGAAAAAGTTAAACAATCATCACTTTTAAAATATGAAATGTGAAAACTTGTTACTGCTTTATGTGTTGGTGTAGCGTTATTATCAATTTGTTCAATTATTCTATCAAGTGCATGTAGTGGTTGTATTGAATTATGAAAATTAGGACCAGTGTTTGGTCGAACACTACTATTAGGTATTGCTACTAGCTTACCTGAACTAATTGCAGTAGCAACATTGATCGTTAATCGTCGTTATAACATGACAATTAACTCAATGGCTGGTTCGTGTGCATTTAACATGATTATCTTATTTATTTGCAACGTTGTTTATGCTGGTTTATGAACACCAGATTCTCAACCAATGTTCCCTGAACCAAAAGAAAGTAATAGTGTTGTTGTTCAAGTTGTTCTATTCATTTTAATGTGTTTATTTATGGCTTTATATTTAATACTTAACTCAAAACACATTAAAACACGATTAAAAAATCGTCAAATTATTGGAGTCAACTGTGCATTATGTGCTTGTACAATTGTTTCCTACTTTGCCTATATCATTCTAGGAATTATGCAAGGATAAAAAAAGAGGTATTACCTCTTTATTTTTTTAATTTATTTTGAATTGTATATAGCAAGATAGCAGTCGCGGCTGAAACGTTTAATGATTGGGTCTTACCTGGTGCTTCAATATATATTTTGAAATCAGCATTTTTAATCACTAAAGGACTAATTCCTTTATTTTCATTACCAACAATGATTACAACCTTACCTTTGAATTTAATGTCATCCAATTTATAAGCAGTTTTGTCTAAACAACCAGCATAGATTCAATAACCAGCTTCTTTAAATTTGGCTATTGTATCAGATAGGTTGGTAACCTTAATCATATTAAGGTTACTTGTTGCTCCTTGTGATGTTTTGATAACAGCTGGAGTAATTTGACATTGCCCATCTTTTTTATAAATTAAAGCATCAACGCCTAATGATTCAGCTGAACGGATAATGGCGCCAAAGTTCATTGGATCTTCAATCGAATCAACTATTAATACTAAAGATGTACTTACATCTTTCATAGAGTTTAAAAAGCCAGATAAAGAAACAGTTATTTCACCTTCAGCATAACCAATAGCAAATTGGTGGTTTTGCCCTTTGGCAACACTTTCATAAAAGGACTTATCATTATTAATTTTAACAGTAGGTAAATATGCTTTTACCTTTTGAAAAAAGACTTTGTCTTTATCACTAATAGTTGCATTCTTTAATGTTTTATTATTGATTGCATCAAGGATTGCTTTTTTGCCAATAATTAATTGCATTATAGTAATCCTTTCTTGATTAATTCTTGACGAATCTTATCAGATTGTTCATAATCTTTATCATCAACAGATTGCTTTCATTTTTTAATGAGATCAATATTTTGTTCATGTGATGCTTGATCATATCGAATACCTAACACATCTAACTCGTTAGTAATTGTTGATCAGCATTCATTTGCTTTAGCAAAATCTTTATCACGAATAAAAGTATTTAAGTCTTTCATTTGTGTTAAAACAACAGTTATAGCATTTGGTAAATTTAAATCATCAGCTAAGCAATCATCAAATTCTTTTTTCAAAGGTGTGTGATTTAATTTGAACTGGTTGTTAGCAATTAAGTGTGTTTTAACAATAGTTAAAGTTTTAACGATATTGTTGATTTCTTTTGTTGCTGAATCAAATAATTCTTGTGAAAAGTTTACAGGTTGTTGGTATTTAGCTTGATAAAAGAATCAACGTAAGCCATTAGCATTATCTGGTGTGATAATTTCATTAACAAGAATAAAGTTGTTTAAAGATTTAGACATTTTTGAACCATTGACATTAATATGTCCAACATGCATTCAAATATCTGCTATATCTCTACCATGAGTAGCAATATTTTGAGCATTTTCATTTTCATGGTGCGGGAATTTTAAATCTACACCACCACCATGAATTGTGACATGATCACCAATATACTTGTCAATTAAAACACAACATTCAGTATGTCATCCTGGTCGACCTTTTGATCAAGGCGAATCTCAACTAATTCCTTTATCAGTCTTTTTTCATAAAACAAAGTCCAAAGGACTTTTTTTGTTAGATTTATTTTCTTTTCTTACACCTTCTAATAATTCATCAATGTTTTGATGACTAACATGTCCATAGTTTTTGATTTTTCCTACATCAAAATAGACATCACCATCAACAACATATGCCGCATCTTTCTTAATTAGATTCTCGATATATTTTTGAATATCTTTGATATTATCAGAGACTTTTGGCATTGTCATGTGTTCAATATTTAAAAGTTCACAAATATATAAGTAAGCTTTAATATATCTGCTTGTTAAAATTTCTTCAGGAAGTTTTGCTTCAATAGCAGCATTGATGATTTTATCATCAACATCAGTGATATTTTGAATGTATAGAACTTTCTTGCCAATTGCTAGTAGGTAACGAAATAAAACATCAAAAATTACTAGTGGTCGAACATTACCAATATGAACATAGTTGTAAACTGTTGGACCACAGTTATAAATAGTGATTTCATTATCACTTAATTCAACTTTTTGGTTCGTACTAGAATTTAATAATTTCATTTTTTACCTTCTATATATATCTTATCAAATTTTCTCTGTAATGATTTTTATGCCAAGCTCTTTAGCCTTTTTATATTTACTACTTTCAAAATCATTTGCAATTAGATAATCAATATCTTTATTAACTGATCCAAAGAACTTTGCATCATACTTTTCTTCCATTATTTTGATGATCTCATTACGAGGTATTTCAAATGAACCTGTAATAACAAATTTCTTTTGATAGTATGGACTATTAGTGTCATATTTTCTTTCAATTAAGTTGGTGTTAACACCAACTTCTTTTAATTTGTCAATAAGAATTTTGTTGTTAGGAACTTTAAAGAAATCAACAATTGATTGACCAACTGTTTCACCAACATCTTTTATAGAAATTAATTCATCTAAGGTAGCAGATGATAGATTATCTAATGATTTGAATGTTTGTGCTAACACTCTTGCTGTAATTGCCCCAACACGTCTTATTCCTAAACCATAAATTAGCTTATCCAAATTGGCTTTTTTAGAGTTTTCTATTGATGAAACAAGATGATCAAACATTTTGTCTTTGATATGTAAATCAAGAGATAAAATTTGTTGTTTTTTATCTTTTAAATAATAAAGATCGATGATATTTTTAACAATATTGTTATCTCAAAATTTTTCTAAAATTTTGTTACTTAAACCATCAATATTCATTGCATCTCGATCAGCAAAATGAACAATGTTTAATAAACCTCGGGCAGGACATTCAATGTTGACACAGTATTGGTCAACTTCTCCTTCAACTTTTTCTAATTTGCTACCGCAAATTGGACAATTTTGTGGAGGAACATAAGCTCTAGCATCAGCTGGTCTTTTAGTTAAATTTGGACCAATAACTTTCGGAATAATTTCTCCAGCTTTAAAGATTTTTACACTATCACCAATACGAATATCTTTAGCAGCAATATATTCGGCATTATGTAGTGTTGCCGCAGAAATTGTTGATCCATCTAATAAGACTGGCTTTAAATTAGCCACATAATTTATTCTTCCTGTTCGGCCAACAGTTGTAGTAATATTTTCTAGTTTTGTTTCAACAACATTTGGTGGAAATTTATAAGCAATAGCTCACTTAGGAAATTTTGATGTGTAACCAATTTTTGCATGATCATCAAAGTTATTAACTTTGATGACAACACCATCAATTGGAAATTCCAAATTATTTTTTATGTTTGTTCAATGATCTACTACTTTTATAACTTCGTCAATT
>JAZLIV010000058.1:0-4124 GCA_045617545.1 Mycoplasmoidaceae bacterium
AACCATAAATAGTCCACCAAAGATTCCATCAACAAACATGCTTGAAACTCACTGAGGTGCATTTCATGCATTAAACATTTGGTTTAATCAATGTGCAAGACCTCAATCGGTATTGGTTAAACATTTACCAAAGTTTTGTTGTAATCAACCACCGGCAAAACTACCAAATGCTAAATAATAGATAGCAATAGCAATTAAGATAAATAAAGGAATACCAATTCATTTCTTTAAAAAGTAATGGTCAAAACGATTTTGTTTTTGTAGATTTACCTTTAGGTATTTTTCATTTTTATAACTACATTCATCTAAAATTTTGTTAATAAAAGCAATTTTAGTACTACGGATTTCGTTAAGGTAATGTTTAGTTCTTGTTTTTAATCAAATCTTATTAATTTCATCCCAATAAGCACGGTAGTGATCTTTTATTTGGTTGATAAAATATGAATTATTTTCAAGCAACATTAATGCAGCAAAACGTTTTGAGACATTCATGTCTGGCAAAACTTTTTCATATTTCTTTATTCAGTTTTCAATTTCATTTGAATAAGTAACAATAAAAGGGTTAACTTTTTTTGAATGATATAAAGAACTAATCACTGCTTTAGTGTTTTTATTACGATTTGATCTAGTTAAAACAATATTTAAACCATTTAGTTTTTTGCTTAATTTATTTCAATTAATTGATTTTTGATTGATTAAATCAATCATGTTAACACATAAGGTGTTTAACATTCCTGTTTCTAGACATTGTAAGGTTAAAAACAAATCACGGTGAATAGAAAAGGCAGAAACAATGTTAACTATTGCATCAACTTTGTGATGTAGTAAGTGGTAATGTGTTTCTTGCTCTTCAGCGATTGGATGAGACAAATTGTATGTACCAGGTAAATCAACTAGATAGTTGCGACTATGTTTGATTCGTCCCATGGTGTGTTCTGTTGTCATACGATCAATATTGCTAACAACAGCTGTGGCATTTGTGACGAGATTAAAAATCGTTGATTTACCAGTATTTGGTGCACCAATTAATAGATAAGTATTACCTTCATGATTTCGAAAGTTAGATAACTTTGACATCTATCTGATTACAATTTTCCTCTCTTAACACATATTGCACATTGTACAGTTGCAAGTGAAGAACCTTGTTAGAATCATCATTATCTAGTACTTTTACTTCAGCACCTTTGATAAAACCTATGTTTTCTAATTTGTGTTTTATCAAATGATCAGTGAAATTTAAGGCGACAATCTTAACAGTTTTGCCCTTAAGTTTACTAGATAATTTCACAACCGATCTTTGAGCCATATTTTGTTGTTTCTTATTATAGAGCAATAAATATGTAATATTTATATAATTTGAAAAAAGAAATAATATGAAAGTTTTTTCAATTAATTAAATTATTTTATAATTTAATAGAAAGGGTTTTCTCTTTATGAAGTCTATTTTAGAAATATATAAACAAGGTATGGGACCTAGTTCCACCTTAAATATGGTGCCCTATCGTGCTTGTGCCGATGTTGCTGATGAAATTCACTTAAAACGTGAACATGTTAATCACATTGAGATTAATCTATATAACGAATATGCTCGTTTAGCCGATGAAGCCGGAATTAGACACGATATTGATTATGCCTTTGCTTTAAGCAATTTTAAATACGCTATTAACAAAGATAAACCATGTCCACCCCAATTAAGAAAAACACCATATGCTTTTGATATTGTAATTTTTAAAGAACCAACTGTCCCATCATACCGTCACCGTGTGATTGCCAACGGTGGTTCTTACTACTTTAGTGAACGTCGTAAACACAATGCTTTACCATTTGAAAACTATGAAGAAGTTAAAAAATGGTTTGATGAACACCCTGATGCAAGATACCTTGACTTTTGCAGCCTAGGTAATGATCGTGATGAAATCAAATCAGCTTACTACCGTGGTGTTAACCTAGCAGAAATGGCTTGTTTGGAAGGATTAAAACGATCAGGTAAATTAGATGTTGGTGGCAATATCCACTATATGCGTCAAGCCCGAAACATTTGGTTACATGATGAATCATTCTTAACCCCTTCAGAAAACGCTAATAGAATTATTTCTGCTTTAAGTTATGCTATTGGTGAACAAGTTTGTGAAAAATCAGTTATTTTAGCTGCCCCAACAGTTTGTACAACATCGGTTGTTTGATCAATGATAATGTACTTCTTAGATGTATATCACATTCCTTCAAAACGAATGATTGATGCTTTCTGCGCCGCAGGAATCTTTGCTTCGTTAGTTGATAATAAAGCTTCGCTTGCGCCAATTGATGTTGGTTGTCAAGGCCCAATGGGAACAGCATGTGGGATGGCTGCAGTTATAGCTGCTGTTGTTATGTATGATGCGAAAATTGATGAATGTGCTAGAGTATTTGAAATGGCTCTTGAACACTCCCTTGGAGTTATTTGTGATGCTTTAACGTCATTGCCAATTATTCCATGTATTCAACGATGCGCATCATATGCTACAAGAGCATATGAACTGGCTGTTATTAACCATAGTTTAATGGCAACACCAGAATTGTGTAAATTAGATGACTTAATTACAGTTATCAAAGAAACTGGTGGCGCCTTAATGGCGAAAAACCGTCGTTTAGGTGTTGGTGGTTTTGCTGACCATGCAAAATACTCATTACAACCACCAACGAAGGAAGATTGGGAATAGGAGGTAGACGATGTTATCGGTAAAAGAATTGTTTAAAGTCGGACATGGTCCTAGCTCAAGTCACACGATTGCCCCAATGCGAATGTGTAACTATATCCTTGATCATTATGAAAAACAAGGTATTGGCAAATTAATTATTACACTATATGGTTCATTTGCCTTAACAGGCAAGGGCCACTTGCTTGATAAAGCAGTTGATGAAGTGTTTGCAAATTATCCACATGAATATATTTGGGATATTAAATCAAAACCAGATCATCCAAATACGATGGATGTTGAAGTAATTGGCAAAGATGGTAAACAAATTGCCAAACGAAGATTTGTCTCTGTTGGTGGTGGAACATTTACTGCTGATGGTGATGAAACAGCAAAGAATGTTTATCCATATAAAAACTTTGCTGAAATGAAAAAAATCATTAAGAAAGACAAACTTACTCCATTCCAATTCTTATGTAAACATGAATCAAAAGAAGAATTGATTAAGCTATATGAAGAAATGATTGCTTCCTTTGAAGGAACAATCAAAGAAGGTTTATCTAAAACTGGTGTAATTGAAGGATTAGTTGCTTTTGATCGAAGAGGAAAAGTTCTATTTGATTCAGTTGATCCAGAAGATGATGAATGAACAAAGCGAACGAAATTAGTAGCAGCCTATGGAATGGCTACTAACGAAGAAGCCGTTGGTTATGGAATGGTTGTTACTGCGCCAACATGTGGTTCGGCTGGAACAATGCCTGGTGCTTATAAATGGGCAGTGGACACATACAAACCAACTAAAGAACAAATATATGAAGCCTTTTCTGCTGCAGCATTAATTGGTATTACTATTAAACAAAATGGTTCAGTAGCTGGTGCTACTGGTGGATGCCAAGCAGAAGTTGGAGTTGCTACGGCTTTAGCGGCAGCAATGTATTCAGTCCTTGCCTATAAAGCTGATATTGATGAGATTGAAAAAGCTGGAGAAATTGCTCTTGAACAACTACTTGGTATGACTTGTGATGCTGTTGGTCAATGTGCTTATGTTCCATGTATTCAACGGAATGGAATTTATGCTCTAAGAGCAATTGCTGCTGCTGAACAAGCTCACTTATTAAAAGGACAAAGACAACTTGTTAGAATTGATGACACGATTGCCATCTTATATGAATCTGGTAATGAATTGATTGATGGTTATAAAGAAACATCTAAATTAGGTTTAGCGAAACATTGTAAATATACTTTAAAGTTTACGAAGGATATTCAATTCCATGAAGATGAAAAACCTAAAAATGACATTGCCAATGAACAAGAAGTAAAAGAACAACTAGAGAAAAAATAAAATATAGGTTTACCTATATTTTTTATTTATAAAAATTTATAATATAGGTAAAGAAGGTATCTATGAAAACCATTGATCAACTATCCGATAAGGAGTTTTTGTTAGCC
>JAZLIV010000059.1:0-4553 GCA_045617545.1 Mycoplasmoidaceae bacterium
ATCGGTACAATTACTGTTGCAGCAATTGGGATAGATAAAAATAGTCTTGATAAATTATGTTTCATAAGTGTCCTTTACTTAATTTATATAGAATGTATTTTCTCTTCGTGAGCACCTTTAGGGTTGATGCTAACAATATGAACATTAATTTTGCCATAGGCTTTAGTCATTACTTTATAGAATTTATTAAATTCTTTTGGCGAAACAAAGTGTAATGTTGTTCCAGCAAAACCACCACCATGAATACGGTGAGCTGATTTTGGTGCAGTTAATCTTGCTAGTGCTAAACATCTTTCAGGGGATGTTTTAGCATTTTCTTTACCAGGAACACAAGTGTTCTTTAATAGTTTTGAAGAACTTAAACCTGAACCATTAATTGCTGCTAAGAAAGCATTAATATCTTTTTGTTTGCAGGCTTTAAATGCTTTCTTAACTCTTAGACATTCTTCAAAGTAATGAACCGCACGGTTTTTTGCTGATTTAGATAAAACACTAGGTTTTTTGTTAACTAATTTTTTATAGTCAGCATAGTTAACATCTCTTAAGTATTGTTTCTTAAATACTTTAGCGACAGATTTCATATCACCAATAATTGATGCATATAATGGTGTTAAGTTAGAGTGGTCACCACCACTATTAATTAACACAATCTTATAGTTATTAAATGGGAATTTTGTGTTGACAACTTTTGGATTAGATAAATCATTAAAGTCAACATAACTAATACCACCAAAACATGCTCCAGTTTGGTCTAATAAACCACAAGGTTTATTGAAATATTTGTTTTCAGATTTTTGGGCAATCTTAACCATTTCAATTTTTGGCAATTTACCATGGTTATACAAAACATTTAAGATTTCACAAATTAGCATTTCAAATGCTGCTGATGATGAAACACCACCACCAACAATAACATCCGATACACAAGCAGCATCAAAGCCACCAACTTTGTATCCATGGTTAACAAATCCTGATACGATTCCTTTAACTAAAGCAACAAACTTACCAAACTCTTTTTTATTTGGTTTAGTTGCTTTAGCAACAAATGAACATTTACCAATTCCTTTTGAGGCAATGGTAATCTTATTGTTTTTTGTTTTGTTAACTAATGCTTCAACTAATAATGAAGCACCAGCAACTAATGCTAAACCACGGTTGTGGTCAGTGTGGTTACCAACAATTTCATATCTTCCAGGAGAAATGAAATATCTTGTTGGTTTAGTTTTGAAGTTTTGGTTTCAATATAGTTTTAATGTCTTTTTCATAATGTCTTTCCTTGCAAATTATATTTTTAATGATTTTATAAATCTCTTGAAGTGTTTATTACCTAATGGGTCTCGTTTAAATACTGCAGTATTTATTAAGATTGATCGACAGACCCCATTAATGTAATCTTTCGCGGTAATATGATGTTTACTCATATGTCGAATCATTCGATCAAATCCTTGTAGCTGTGGATACTTTTTAATAAATTTACTTCTTGTGATTAATCCTTCCTTGACAGCTTTAGTGGCAAGTTCCATTTGTTCTTTTAGACGTCCTGGCAAAATGAACCGACCCATGGCTTCAATCACCCCAATGTTTTCTTTTTTGATGTGGTGGTATTTTTTATGGGCATGGAAAATACCATCAGGATATTTATTTGATTTACGATTATTTCTTAAAATAAGAATTGCTTCATATTTTTTATTATTCCGTTGTCTGATGATTGGAGTAATGGTGTTGTGAAGAGTTGATCCAGTGTGGGATTTAATATCCACTTCTGGTGCATTAAAGTTTCTTCATTTCTTTAATACTTCATTACAACATTCAATAAGATGCTCTTGATTATTAGAAACAAATCTGATTGCTGAGTTATAGAAGTTAACCACTGATGCTTTCACATCTTTATATTTCTTTGTTTCAATCTTGTGTAGATCAAGAGACTTTTGAATTGGAAAGACATGATTACCACATTGGAAGTGTTCATGATTTAAAATAGAACCACCAACAATTGGTAAATCAGCATTACATGTTACCGTATAGAATGGTACTTCTTTTAAAGTTGCAAACATAATTCTAAAGATTCGTGGTGAAATTTCCATGTTGGCATGTTTCATCGAAATCATGATCATATGTTCTTTAAAATAACCATAAGGTGAATATTGCATGAATCATCTTTCACCACATAAACTAAAGGGAACAATTCTTAATGTTTGTCGTTGTGGACGTTTGTTATCACCAAAGAAACCTAAGTTTTCAATACATAAAGCACACTTAGGGTAATTATTACTTTGTGGGTGTGTAATCAACTTAGCAATATCCGAAGTTGACTTTTCTGGCTTTGATAAGTTAATTGTTACTTCAATATAGTGCTTGTGTAAGAACTGTGCTTTCCATTCAATGTTTTGTTGCACTGCACGTAAGTGAATGTAATGGTTATTAACACCAAGATTGTATAAATAGTTGGTTGCACTACGTTTATTAACGATGGCATAACGATAGTATCGTTTAATCACATCAGAAGCTGATGGAGAAATAATATCAAACATTCTAGCTAGTTTAATGCGACAAGTTAAATCATCTCATTTTAGTTTTTTAAAATATTGACCGAAATGGGCAACAAAGTAATCAACATTATAAACCTTTGATGCCGGTTTATATTTGTAGTAAGCATTAGGATAAATCCCTAATTCATAATAAATCTTGTTTCTTGCTTCAATTCCATCATAGGGGAAAAGACCAAGGGTTTTTTCACCATAATAGATAAAGTCTTCAACTAGTCTAATGATGTTTTTCATACATTTATGATTATATATTTATAAATAAAAAAATAAAAAGCTTAAAGCTTTTTATTCTCTTATATTGTTTTTATCTATGCTACGGCGTAGTTAACTATCTTTACGTTTCTTCTTCTTTCAGCTAGTTCTGCACGAATCTTTTCTTGTTTAGGTTCAATGAATTTACCATAGAAGACGATTACGGCAATTGTTGCGGCATAGAAGATACATGGTAAGAAGTTGAAGCCAAATGAAATTGCACCATAAACCGCTTCTGGTTGTGCAGCTGCTTGTAAGTTTGCATCAAATCCTGCAGCATTCATCATTGCTAATGGGACATAAGCACCAAAGACACCACCAACCATGTTAGATACTTGGGCAGCAGTTACTGATAACATACCTGCAGCCTTTATGCCTTTGTGGTATTCAGCATAGTCAACTGTATCAACAATCATTCCATACATCATTGACATAGTAATGTTTGTTGTAAATTCAGTTAGAATTCAGAATGTAAAGAACATTGAATATCTACCTGCAGCTAATGATTGAGTTTCACTGACAGCACATAGTGCTTGGAAGATTAAACCTAGAGCCATTCCAAAGATAACAGTTCCAGATTTATCTGATTTAACTTTACATTTTCTTAGCGCTTTAGCAACAAATGGAGTAACAATAGCAGCAGGAATTAACATTGCTTTCATTAAGTTAGCTGCATTTTGAATTGTCTCTCAATTTTGTGCTTGCTCTCCATTAAAAATCGTCAAGTTGTATTGGGCATAATACATGATCATACCATCACGAGTTGAGCATCCAGCTCACATCATAATAAATGCTAGAACTAGAACACCTCAAGTTCAGTTACCACCAAATGCTTGAAACGCCTCCTTTAATGTAACGTTTTTCATTTGTTTGTAATCAAATTCACGTTCACGGATTAGAACAAAGGCCATTACTAATAGAATTAGAGCCATAATTGCTCAAATTGCAACAGTAATGTAATAACACTTAGGATCATCTTTTCCAATTGTACCAAAGACAGAACCAAATCCAGTTAGTACAAATGTAGTAATAGCAGCCATTAATCATCCAGCGCCACCACCAAACATTCTAAATGTTGATGCCACTCTTCGGTCATTATCATTCTTTGTTAGGTTTGTGACAATCGCATTTAATGCTGCTGCCAAACCGTTATAACATACACCTGATGAGAAGATATATGTTAATAATGCAAAGACAAACATACCCATTTGATTAGCATTTGCTCCTGATAATCCAAATAATGGTCCAGCAAAACATAATCATGTTGTAACAACAAATGGACCAGCAAGGAACAAGAACCATGGACGACATTGTCCTCATTTGCTATAGAATGCTCATTTGTGGTCGATTGCTCAACCCCAAACGAAGGCTAATAATGCATTAACAATACGGGAAATAAGAATAATTGTAGCAGCAGATATTCATCCACTGGCAGGTAACTTCATTACGTTCGTATAGAAATACATTATTAAGGTTGTCATGGTGACAAACAAAATGTTGCCACCAAAATCAGTGAAAGAATAACCAACCTTTTCGCCAAAGGTCATTTTTTCACCCTTAATTTTGTTTAAATTGCTCATACACATAAATTATATATAATTTATGTCCCACCAACTTTTTTATAGATATAATTTTTGTATGGAAAACTTAATAAATAACAAAGAAATAGTAGAGAATGGTGAGTTCTTTACTGTAAAAAATCATAAAGATTTAGAAATTGTATTTTGTCAATTGGGTGCAGCAATCTATAGTGTT
>JAZLIV010000060.1:0-2298 GCA_045617545.1 Mycoplasmoidaceae bacterium
ACTTGATAACAATGAATTAGTTACAGACGCATGAAAAGAATACTTTCATGATTGTAAAGATGTTGAAATAATAACTGATGAATTTAAAAGGTTTATGGACACACATAAAGTATCATGTGTTGTTTCGCCAGGCAATTCCAAAGGGATTATGTTAGGTGGTTATGATTTAGCTATTACTAAATATTTTGGTAATGAGCTAACTAAAAAAGTTCAAAATCACATTGCTAAAACTTACTCTGGTGGTTTCCAACCTGTATCAAGTGCTTTTATTACTGATATTCCTGGTTCAAAGATAAAATTAATTCATTGTCCAACAATGTTAAAACCATCAGTAATTTATAACGTTAAGATTGTTAATGATTGTATGTCTAATGTTTTAATCGAAGCATATAACAACAAAATTGATTCAATTGTTATTCCTGCTTTTGGTGGAAGAACGGGCAAAGTTAATCCCAATGATTTAGCGCGAGAAATGTTTGATGCATACAAACTATTTAAAGAAAACAAAAAAGAGGCATAGCCTCTTTTTCTTATACTAAACGGTTGTATCATTCAACGACGTAAGTTTCATTAATTTCAGGGTTTAGTTCTTCTCGTTGTGGGAAACGAACATATTCACCTTGTTTACCAGTTCCTTCAACCTTAACAAATTCTAATGGTTTAGCTAGAACTGTATCCTTAACGATTGGTAAAGCTTGTGATTTTTCTTTAATTGAAATCTTATCACCAAGTTTACAAATTGTTGATGGGATTGAACATTTCTTACCATTTAATAATACATGACCATGGTTAACAAGTTGTCTTGCTGCTCTACGTGTAGGAGCAAAGCCCATTCTAAACACTAGATTATCAATTCTGCTTTCAAGAATGATTAATAGGTTCATTGCATTAGAACCTTTCATCTTCTTAGCCATTAAGAATAAACGACGCATTTGTCTGTCATTCATTCCATACATGAATTGTAATTTTTGTTTTTCTTGTAATTGTTCAGCATAACCTGACAATTTACGCTTGTTAGTCCCATGAGCTCCAGGCGCGTAAGTTCTTTTCTTTCCCTTAGAAAATTCTTTGTTGTTTTCTAATAAAGAAAAGCCATAGCGTCTAGATTTACGGTTTATACTACCTGTATATCTTGACATTTTAATCCTTTCAAATATTAAATAACACAACAATAAAATAACACTTATTTATCGATTCAACACTAATAATTTCGATCATTACAGCTTATTTACTTTTAACACTTAATCGTTGTTGACTAAAATTAAATAATGTTATTTTGCTGAATGTGTTTTCTAATTATATATAAAAAGTGAATTATTTAATAAAAAATAAGGGTTAACCCTTATTCCTTAGTTTTTAGCTTTTTTGCTACCTTTTCAACATCATCAAGGTTGACTCGATTGCAATCTAGTTTAAACCCTTCACCTTTAGCATATTTAGGAATAACATGAAAGTGAACGTGTAAGATTGCTTGCGAGGCAATTTTGCCTTGGTTACTAATATAGTTAAACCCCCATGGTTTAAGCTTTTTGGTTAGTTTATCAGCTACATCAACACTAAGATCAACCATATCATGTAAGACATTTAATGGTGTTGCTTGTCAGTCAGGATAATGCTTTTTAGAAATGATAACCGTGTGCCCATTAGCTAATGGATTAACATCCAAAAAGGCTAAGGCATTTTTGTTTTCTGCTACTTTGTAGCATTTAGCTTTTCCTGCGGCAATATCACAAAAAATACAACTCATATTAGTTTCGAGCAAATCTTAGAATTCAAAGTAGAACAATAAATAAGATGTTAACTAAGTCTGTTAATAGTTTGAAGCCAAAATATCAAGCAACAATCGCTGGATATTCTTGGCCAGTAGTATCAGCAAATTCACTTGCTTTGCCAATCATTCAGATATCAGCAATGATATAAATGAATGCAAATACTGACATCCCCATCATTACACCTGTACAAATGGCATTGCCCATAGCTAAACCAACACCTGGAGCAAAGATAATCACAAACAATAAGACAAAGAATACTAAGAAGAAAACCCCCATAACAATAGCTGTCGCTATCATTATCTTACCCATTGTTAATAAACCATGAATGTCCATACTTCGAGCAATCATCGCAGCAATTAACATAATGCCACCAACGACGGCAAACATTACAGGCAATCAATATGCTTGGCTATTTTCAAAACCTAAGGCAAACAATCAGCCAAAGGCTATCGAGGTCGTGACAATATATATTGCATAACAAAGAATTGTTAAGCCAACTGAACCATTTTTCATCATATTGGCAGTT
>JAZLIV010000061.1:0-4099 GCA_045617545.1 Mycoplasmoidaceae bacterium
CCCACCAGAAATTAACATTAACACACGACCATTAATTCCTAAAGGAAAACCGCCACAGCCTTTTACTTTATTAAAATAAACAATGAAGCAACCTTCTTTTATTTCAACATTAACTTTTAAATCTGGTTTGTGAATGTCAACGCTTAACTTTTTAAAGTTAGTTAAAATAAATCCACCTAGTTGTCTTGAAAATTCCATTGAATCGGTTGGATATTTTTTATCATTACGTTTAGTTAAAACTTTAAAAGTTTGTTTTTTGTTTTTGATTGTTTGTTTTAAAAACTTATGCAAACAAGTTAAATCACGTTTAAGGCAATAGCCTTCAATAACATAGGCAATGCCAGGCAAAGCTTTCATAATGGCAAAGACTTGGTCATATTTGTTTTTAGCAATATGACTAATTGTCATTGAATCATATTGTTTTAAAACTTTAATGCCCTTAAATCCTTTTAAAGCTTTAACTACATTGTTATGCAAACAAGTAACAAACTCTCTGCGGTTTTTACCTTTAAGAGTTAGTTCACCATATTTGATGTAAATAATTCTTTCTATAGTAGTTCTACTTCTTTTAGCCATAACTTATCTTTATCATCCATTTCAGGAGAAATGCCGGTTTTAATATATTTGTTATATCAATCTCTTGCCACATCAACTAATGGTTTAAATTTCTCAATTCCCCCATTTAGACTAAATTGTCTAATGACCACTTCGTGGTTATCAATATTAAAGTTTTCTGGATGAGCATAATCTTCTTTAGTTAAGAAACATACAGCAAAGGTTCCTTTGTTGATGTTTCGTAAATACATATACAAACCAAGTTGGTACATATATTCTTTTGAGACAATAAATTGTCCTTGGTCGTTATACCATGTTTTCTTTTTACCACCAACTTCTTTAACTAGTGGTGTTCCATCTAAGTCTTTTTGCATATGTAACAAACCTTTATTTGTTTTATAAACAAAGGCATCAATTGATGTGGTTTTAATTTCTAACATTGGATTACCAGTTGAATAGTCAACTATTCCTTGGTCATTAACTGGTTCTCCATCAGGGATGCCGCCAAAAACTGGATCAATATTTTTAAAGACATCTCACTTCACTTCTGATGGAACATAGTCTTTAAACTTAATGTTTAGTTTTTTACTAACATAATCTCGAACCTTAGGTTCAACATACATTCCTAATTTAGCTAAGGTTGGATCAATTGGTTCAGTATAAATTCCAACCATCACACACCACACCTTAAAAGGTGAGGTATATTTATTCTTGTTTAAAACGGCTGATAATCTTGTCCCTGTAATCTTTTTGAATTTTCAACTATCTTTTAAATAGCTAGGAGTCAATTCAAAATGATTGTCCTTAATCACAAAATCTTTATTTAATTGTTTGATAAACGGCATATGATATTTTTAGTATTATATACTAAAAATATTCTTATTCTTTAAAGAGATAGATTTACCTTTTAGATAGTTTAGAATACCAGCATCAGTTTTAAAGTTAAAGGTTAATTTATAAGCAACTAGGGCTTGTGATTTTAAGTTAGTTTTTCTAATTGTATATTTAGAAATATACTTTTGCTCACCAACAAGTGGGTGACCAATAAAGGCTAGATGAGCCCGAATTTGGTGCGTTTTACCAGTTAGAAGTTGCACTTCTAACAGACTAATATCTTGTTTTGAATCATATTTTAATACTTTGTATTTAGTAGCAATATATTTGCCATCATTACTTGAACTATTGCTAATCTTAACTATGTTACCATTTTTAGGTTTAGATCAATATGCTTCAAGTAATTGTGAGGTTTGACGCATCTTGCCATAAACCAAACATTGATAAAATTTGTCGATTTCATGATCTTTTATCTTATTAGATAAGATGACTGATGTTTCATGATTTTTTGCAATCATTACTAAACCAATCGTATTGAAATCAATACGATGAACTAAACAAGGAGCAAAATGATGCTCTTTTTTAGGGTCTCATTTACCTTTAGTAAATAAATATTTCTTTGCGCGGTTAATTAGCGTATCCGCTAAAGCTTCTTTTTCATCATTGACTATTAATTTTGCTGGTTTATTGACGATCAAAACATTATCATCTTCATAGACAATTTCTAGATTATTTTTAGCTTGTTTTCAAAGTTCATTTTTTGCAACTTTGTCTTGATTAATTAAGAATACCTTAATTTCATCATTTAATTGTAGCCGATAATCATACTTAGGTTTCTTTCCATTGACTTTGATTTTATTTGTACGGATTGCTTTAAAAATTGCACCCTTAGATAGGTTGGGATAAAGTTTCATCAAGAAATTGTCTAATCTGATGTTGGTATCGTTTTGATTAACTTTAATGATGGTCATGATCTAAATAGAAGGCAACAATACTTGCGGCCACAGAAGCATTTAAAGATTCAACATCTTTATTTAAAGGAATTTTGATGATAGTTGAACATTGCTTCAAGATTGATTCAGGAAGGCCTTGGCCTTCATTACCAATCATAAAGCAGTTGTTTTTTCTTTCTTTATAAGAATAAATATCAATTGCTTTATCATTGTTAGCCATTGCTAGTAAGTGAATATTATTAGTTCTTACATATTGTAAGAAATAGTCAAAAGAATTAAATTTTTCAACTGGTGTTTTAAAAACATAACCCATTGATGCTCGAATTGTTTCCGGATGATATAAATCACAACAATTTCCTACTAGGAAAACACCTTTTATATGAAAGCCTAAACAAGAACGGATTACTGCTCCTAAATTATGGGGGTTTTGTAAATTATATAAAGCTAAATAATTTCCTGTTTTATCATAGATAATTTTGTTCTTTTTTGGTCGAAAAACACAAATAATTCCATCGGGTGTTTTTAAACCAGATGTCGCATTAAAAATAGAATTAGAGCATAAGTTTATTTTATTATCAAACTTATGTAATAATCTTTTATTTTCCATTAAAAATTCATTAGTAACAAAGATTGCTTCAATATCTTTAGAATCAATTGAATCTAATACTGTTAAGAAAATCTTTTTAGTTTCAATCACTGCAAGATTTTCTTGTTTACGTTGTTTTGAATCAGCAAGCAATTTCTTAACTCATTTAATCGATTTATTGGTAAAAGATTCAATTTTTTTCATACATTTTAATTATAAATAAATACAAAAAATTCCTTGTTAGGAATTTTTTGTATGGTAATGATTCTATTGTGCTGATTCATAATATAACCTAAATGAAATCTTGTCAAAACTGCCAAATGTTGTTACTTCAAATTCTATTGATTGGTCGTGTAAATCTTCAAGTATGAAGGGGGTGTCCGTATTTAAATAAATCAAATTACTGCCTATTTTTTGCCCAAAAGCTGTGATTGGATATGTTACTTCTCCTATTCTACAATTCAATGAGGCGAGGTTGCCTATTTTCAGACTTAGGGGTGTCTCTTTGTTTATCATTTCAAAAGATAAGTTAACGGACGGCGGTTCCCCAGTTTGGCGTCCGATATTTAAATTTACTGTTTTATAGCTTTTGCGAGGTTCTAAATCAACTGAGTCACTTGACTCAATCATCATCATATCACCCACTGATTCCATTTCGTTTCAAGTTGACCAACCGCCAATTCGGCTTCCTACAATAATGATGTCACCAATTGTCTCAGATTCTTCAAATCCTTCAACATTAAAAGTAAGAGTAACATTTTGGTATGGTGCGCCTGAAATTTGTGGAAAATTAACTTCTGCATATTTGTCTGTTCCGGCTTCAAGTTCTATTGTTTGCGAATTTTCACCTATTGTTGTTCCATGTTCGTCCTTTAAAATAAAATTTGATAATATGTGCGCATCATGTGATTCACAATAAATTTCGCATAAAGGGTTGGCGTCTATGAGTCTATAATTGTATAGGCCAAACCCATGTTCAGAAATAGGTTCATCTCCACCTGTCCCTTTAATAACAAGCGCAAATGTTAATGGTATAGTTACCATTGCTGCAACTACTGCAGCAGAAAAAAGCCCAAAAAATGCTCCTAAGGCTATTCTTTTCTTTTTTTGTTTTTCCATAGTCTCTCCTTACAACAATCTATAAAATCATTATATCTTTTACTAAAAATAA
>JAZLIV010000062.1:0-8639 GCA_045617545.1 Mycoplasmoidaceae bacterium
TTCCTTCACTAATTTATAGGGAAGGGCATTTTTCTTATTTATTTTTTTACACTCGATTAATTGATCGTAATTGATAGCTATGACTTTGTCATATTTTTCAAAATAAATAAAAACATAGCTGCCACAGTTAGCATCTTTAACATACTTTAAATAATTTAATTGGTGTGGTTTGATTAATGACAAATCAAAATATTCATGTTTCGTTTGCTTGCATTCAATTTCTAAATAATTTTTATTTAGATAACCAAAATAATCAACTTTAGCTTTAGCAACTAATTTAGCAACAACAGTTGTTTCATTAATATGCTTTAAAACTTTAATTGGGATTTGTCTTTTTTCTAAAAAACCCAAATTATTAATTTGGTAGTAGACAATAGTTCTATCTACTAGCTGTTCAATATACATTCCTAAGTTTGTTGTCATCCTACTAATAGATTGACCAAAAAATTTTGAAAAAATAAAAAAATGTTTATGACAGTCATAAACACCGATTAAATCTAAAATAAACTCTTACCAAAATTTAGCAATTTAAGCAAAAAACGTGATCAAAGATTCAACTTTTGAGCTAACATCTTTGATGTTTGCAATGTTGAATTTTGCTTTGTTTGTTCAAAAACATTAATTAATTTTTTAGTAAATTCTTGATCATGAACAATTAGTTCAGACTCAAAGTCTAAATATATAGAACGTCAATCAACATTACAAGATCCAGTTAATACAAACTCATCATCAATGATGATGCACTTTGAATGGAGATAGCCGTCATATTCATAAACTGGAACGTCAATGTCAGCCAACTTTTTATAGTTTTCTCGATTCATCATTTGCACATATTTTTGGTTTTTGTTATGCGCAATTATTTCTATTTTTATCCCGCGTGAATGGATCGTTTTTAAAGCTTCAACAATACTGTTTGGTGGGCAGAAATATGGAGTTAAAATCTTGATAGATTTTTTAGCATTATAAAAGAAATGCAAGAAGGTATTTTCTAAAGCAAATTCATTGAAGTCTGGTTCAAAAACTAGTAATTGAGCAATAGTGTTTGTCGGTTTTCATTGTGGTTGATCAAAGATCATTTTGCAGTCATTAAGAAGGTTTTGTCGACTAGCCTTAGTGTGCGATGTTTGACAAAAGACTGTTCAGTAATTAACAAATGTTACATTCATTGTGTTAACAATTGGGCCACTTACTAAATAATTTAAATCCTTTCAATGACAATTGTCATGATTCATTGATAAATATTCATCAGCAAAATTGCTGCCACCATATAAAGCTTCTTTATTATCAACAATTACAAATTTTGAGTGCAATCGGTAGTTAGTTGCCCCTTTGAATTTAGTTAATCCTTTTGGATTAAAACAAGCAACTTCAATACCATAATTTTCTAGTTGTTTAAAGATTTTCTTATGAACACGACGATGAGAACCAAGTCAATCTCAGACCAAACGAATCTTTACTCCTTCATTAGCCTTTTTTATTAGTTCTGTAAAGAAAAGCTTTGACCAAAAGCCTTGATAACTAAAGATGTAACTTTGGATATTAATATATTTTCTTGCTGAACGAACTAACCGAATTGATTCTTCAAATAATTTGGTATTATCATCAATAACTTTTATTGTGTTGTTTTTATAAATTGGTTTGTATTGATGCTCTAAACCATAATTAAAAATTCAATTTAAATCATCATTCTTTTTGATTTGTTCACTAAAAGTGAAATCTTCTTTATCTATAATGTTTCGTTGTTGTTGTAAATATGCCTGTCGTTGCCTTTTTCTTAAAGGATAGACACCAAAAATAAAAAAAGTCAATAAACCAATTAAAGGGAAAACAAGAATAACAATGATCCAACTTGACTTAGCATAATAGGTTCGTGGTGAAACCACAATTCGAAATACAAATATGATTTCAAGAATCAAAACCCCAACTAAACCAACCACTAAAGGTCATAATGAATGAACAAAAATAAACAAGCAAATTGCACCTGCAATTCATAAGATTAGCAATGCAGTAATAATGCCAGTAATAATAATCTTATTCTTATTCATAATTAATATATTTAATTATATAATATATGAAATTAAAAAATATTGAGGTAGATATGGCTGACGTTAAATTAATTAAACAAATACGAGAAATGACACAAGCCGGTTTTTTAGATTGCAAAAAAGCATTAGAAGAATGCCATGACAATCTTGAGGCTGCTGTCAAGTATTTACGAGAAAAAGGATTAGCAAAAGCAGCTAAAAAAGCTGGAGCAATTGCGGCCGAAGGTGCAGTATTGGTTGTTAAAAAAGATAATGTTGCAGTTATTGCTGAAATTAACTCACAAACCGATTTTGCTGCTAAAAATGAAAACTTTGTTAACCTAACAAATGAAATAATGGTTACATTATTAAATCATGATGCAACTGATTTAGAAGCAGCAAAGAATTTAAAAACACCAAGTGGTGAAACAATTAATTCTGCTTGTGAAGCATTAACTGGAAAAATCGGTGAAAAGATTTCTTTAAGAAGATTCCAAAAAGTTGTTGCCCAAGGCGAACAAGATGTTGGTATTTACCAACATGCTAATAAAAAATATGCATCATTAGTAGTATTTGATAAGAAAGTAGATGAACAATTAAAGAAAAACATTGCGATGCATGTTGTAGCAATGAATCCTAAATTTGTTGACTCAACACAAGTTGATAGTGGTTTTATCAACCTTGAAAAAGAATTATTACAAAAAGCAGCTTTAACTAATGAAAAGTTTAAAGGTAAACCTGCAGCCATGATTGAAAATATTGTTGGTAAACAATTAGACAAACGTTTAGCCGAAGTATGTTTAATTAATCAAGCATATGATTTTGAGCCAGGAGCAAAAGTTGGTCAAGTTCTTAATAAGAACGGAGTTAAAGTTTTAAGCTTCATTCGATATGAAGTTGGTGAAGGTATTGAAAAGAAACAATCTAACTTTGCTGCTGAAGTAGCAGAACAAATGGGTAAATAGAATGAAGAAAAGAGTGTTAGTAAAAATATCTGGAGCGGCGATTAAAGGCAGTCATGGAGAAATCTATGACAACCAAAAACTTCTAGCTTTATGCAAGCAATTAGCTGCTTTAAATAAAGTTGCCAGTGTTGGTTTAGTATTAGGTGGTGGCAACATTTGACGTGGTAACATGACTAAGGATCGCGCCTTTAGACGTGCCAATGCCGACTATATGGGAATGTTATCAACAATTATGAACGGGATTGCTTTTAAAGAAACCCTTCATAAATTAAAAGTGAAAGCAGAAGTTTATTCTGCTTTAGAAGTTGATAAGGTGGCTGAACCTATTTCTATTAATTTAATTAATGATGACTTAGCTAAAAACAAAATTATTATCTTTGCTGGTGGAACAGGACATCCATTCTTTACTACTGATACAGCATGTGCAATTAGAGCAATTGACATGCATGCTGATCTTATCTTGATGGGAAAAGATGGTGTGGATGGTGTATATTCTGCTGACCCTAACAAAGTTAAAAACGCTAAATTCTATAAATCATTAACATTCCAAGAAGCAATTAGTCAAAGACTTGGAGTAATGGATTTATCGGCTCTAACTTTATGTTTAGAAAACAACATCGATATTTATGTCTTTGATGTTTTAGCAAAAGATAATATTCTTAAAACTTTTAGAAGAAAATCTAAATTTACACACATTCATAAATAAGGAGTATTTATGGTTGAATGAAATATATTAAAAGCTGAATTTGAAAAAAATGCTCAAGGTGTTTACTATTACCTTGAAAATGAATTTCAAAAAATTAATTCTGGTCGAGTTAATCCAAATATGTTTAATCAACTAAGAGTTGATGCTTATGGTGATAAACTACCTCTATTAGAATTAGCCAATGTTTCAGCAGTAGATGCTAGACAACTATTAATTAAACCATATGATCGTAGTTTAATTCGTGATATTGCTAAAGCACTTGCTGAAAGTGAGTATCATGTTAACCCACAAGTTAACCCAGATTGTATTAGAATCATTTTTGCACCATTAACTGAAGAAACAAGACGTGAAGCAGTTAAGAAAGCAAAAGAATATTACAACCAAGCTGTACAAAAACTTCGTGGTGTAAGACAAGATGTTCAAGCTAAGTATAAAAAAGATCCAAATATTTCTGATGATGATATTCGTTATTGTGAAGATCAATTAAACAAAATAACAAAAGAAGCTAATAAAAAGCTTGATGATATTTTTAAAAACAAAGAAAAAGACTTAATGTCTTTATAAATATGAAACAACAAAAAATAAACCAAGGGCGAAAAACCTTTTTAACAAGAGGGAAGTCAGCAATCTTTATTGCTAGCTTTTTAGTGGTTTATTTTTTATTATTGGTTTTTTCTGATGAAAACTTATTTACACCAATTAAAGATGTCTGACAAGCACAATTTGTTTTAAACTTCATTTGCGTCTTAATGATGATTCCCATCATCTATTTTGTTGCAAATGAAATAACCAACTTATGTTTTCCTGGACACTTTGCAGTGTTTGTTTATACTGCATGCGCTTTGTTTGTATTAACCATGGGTTCATCAATTTTTCTTATTGGTGGAAGATATGGATTATGGGAGATTAGGTGAGCACTTTGACAGGGACCACACTTGTGAGAAGGCTTTGCCTTATATCTTATTATTTGCTTGTCTGGTGTTGTTTTCTTTACCATTATTTCAACCTTAGTATGGATTATTATGTCACGACATATTATTTATGTTGGTCGTAAGACAAGAGTTTGATATCCATTGTTAGTATTTATTCTAAATACATTCTTTGTTGGTTTTATCTATACAACAATCATTCATGGATGATCATCATTCATGTTCTTGATTATTGCTAGTGTGGGATGTGATGTGTTTGCCTATTTGGGTGGAACACATTTTGGCCGCCATAAATTAGCACCGAAAATTAGTCCAAAGAAGACATGAGAAGGTCTAGTATTTGGTGAAGGTATAACACTAGTTATATGTTTAGGGGTTGTTGGTTTATTATTCATTCCTGGTATTGAAAAAACAAACCACCCACTTTATTGTTTCTTAGGTTGTCAATCATGCCACATTTATAACAATGGTGTGTTAATGAATCACGAACCATACTATTGAATTATTTATGTTTTAGCATTCATTGTTTTAATCAATATTAGTGTCAGTGGTGACCTATTCTTTAGTTGAGTAAAACTAAGATTTAATATTAAAGACTTTAGTAATTTAATCCCTGGTCATGGTGGAATGTTAGATCGATTAGATGCTCTAATCTTTATCTTCACATTCTACTTCTTAGTTACTGTGATTATTCAACTTGCTTATGTTGCTATAACTAAAGATCCATATGGAATTAATTTCTTATGAACAAGAGACATAAAATATGTATTCTAGGAATTACTGGTTCAATTGGAACTCAGACTGTAGCTATTGCTAAAAAGCTTGGCTACAAGATTGTTGGCTGTAGTTTTCATAGAAACAATAAGTTAGCTAAAAAAATAATTAAAGCAAACAAAATTAAACATTTTTATTGCTCTCATAACAATGAAAATGGAAATTGTCAATCATTTGATGAATTAATAAAAAAAGCCAAACCAACACTAGTTGTTAATGCAATCGTTGGGTTTGCAGGCTTAGCACCAACGTTGGTTACGTTGCACAATAAAGTTAATTTAGCATTAGCCAATAAAGAATCTGTTGTCGTTGCCGGATGATACATTTTTAGCTATGCTAGGAGACACCATATTCAAGTTTTGCCAATTGATTCTGAACATACTAATTTGTACTATCAATTATTACAAACAAAAGATGAAGAAGTTAATCAAGTTTTTATTACAGGTTCAGGTGGTAAATATTTACATGCATCTAAATCTGTTAAGGCAAAAGTAACATACAATCAAGCCATTAAACATAAAAACTGATTAATGGGGAATAAAATTACAATTGACTCTAATACATTAATAAATAAATGCTTTGAAGTTATTGAAGCTTATTGGTATGCTAATACCAAAAAGATTAGTGTTTTACATGATCAAACATCCATTATTCATTCAGCAATTATGTTAAACAATGGTCAATTACTATTATCTCATTCAAAACCAAACATGACTACTCCAATTGCATGAGCTATTACTAATTTTAAATATCAAATTCCTAAATTAGAAAAAGCCCAAGTGGCAACTGATGTTTTAGTGAAACTAAATCATGTCAAACCTATTTCATGAGCATATGATGTGATTAATGATCCAACTCATTCCTTAGGAATTGTCATCAATGCTGCCAATGAAGTGGCTATACAATTATTTAAAAAAGGCATGTTACGGTTTGATCAAATTGTTGATTATATTGAAAATTCAATCAAAAGAATTAAACGTAAAACGATCAAAACTATTGACGACATCTATTGATTTGATACATATTGCCGTCTAAGCTCTATCAAATATTGAAAATAAATACTTTTTAAGTATTTATTTTTATATAATTTTTTTAACATGCAAAAGGTCCCTAAAGAGTACATCATAAACTTTTTAAAACAAGCCCAAGTTTTAAATGATGATGAGATTAATCAAATCACTAGTTTTTGTGAATTTGGTATTGAAATGCCAGGGTTAATGCATGACAATGTTTTAATTAGTGTCATTACTCCTAAGGTTTTACCAACTAAGATTTACAATAAACTAATTAATTTTCCAAATGAGAAATTAAAGTTTATTATTGAACTTGCCAATGAACAATCTGATTATTCGGAATTAGAAGAATATATCTATTCTTGGTTGAAAAGTAATTATGATAATTCTTTCATTTTGCAAGACTTATTTAAGAAAGAAAATTACAGTATTGATGGTGATACAATGTCCATCAAATACGTTTCCCAATCTGAACTTGAGCATTTAAAGAAGATTGAAGGTGAGTTTTTATTCTTCATGAAAAATGCTCATTTTCCTATTACAAAATTAGCTTTTGTCTTAGACAAAGAAAAGCAAAATAAAATCCTAGAACATGAAAGAGCAAGAAAAGCTGATTTAGAAAAATACATTCAACAAAGCCAAAGAATGTTGAATGAAATTGAAGTTTATGATCGTAAATATAAAGTATCAGGCAGTTTTACTGATTTGAAAGACATCAATATAGAACAAGATAATGAAGCAATTGTTAATGTTGCAGGAGAAATAGTTAGCACCGAGAAAATTGATCCGAAAAAATCTGGTGCTTACTATATTTATAAATTTGTAATTTATGATTATGCTGATGGGGCATTAAGTTGTAATTATGTTGCTTCAGCTGCACCACGTTATAAATCATCAGAACCACCAATGCCTAGTGAGTTTGTTGAAAAATTTGTCCCTGGTGATTGAGTAAATATTCGTTGCAAGATTGTTCCTGACAAGTTAAATCCAACTGAACCATATGGGAAGATTTATAAGATGTGCCATGCACAACGTCCTGCTTTTCTTGTACCAAAAGATAATGCAGAGAAAAAGCGTGTTGAGTTATTGATGCACTCAAACATGACAGCATATGAAGGCATAGATTCAGCTAACAAAATTTTTAAACATGCGCAAGACTGTGGGTATAAGGCAATAGGAATACTTGAACGTAACAACGTTCAATCTGTGCCTGATATCTATCATGCAAATAAAATTTATCAAAGCGTTAAACCTATTTATGGATGTGAATTTGAAGTAATTGAAAAATTTATTCCAATTGTTGTTAATCCAATTGACCAAAGTTTAATTAGTGCTGATTATGTTGTCTTTGATATTGAAACAACTGGATTGTATCCAGAGTTTGAAGACTTATTAGAATTTGGTGCCATTAGATTTAAAAATGGTTTAATTGTTGACCGAATTGATTTCTTTGTTAAACCAACTAAACCATTAACAAATGTAGCAATGAACTTAAGCCATATTACCAATGAAATGGTTAAAGATGGTTTAAGTCAAAAACAAGCTTTAATTAAAATTAAAGAATGAATTGGTAATGATGTCTTAATTGCGCACAATGGTATTAGATTTGACTTAAACTTCTTAAACAAATTATGTGATCGATTTGATGTTGAACCTATCAAGAACTGTTTAATTGATACATTAGAAATTTCCCATGCATTAAATAAAAAGTATTCAAAACATACACTTGGAACTTTAGTAAGCAAGTTGCGTGTTGAATATAACCCACTTGAAGCACACCGTGCTGACAAAGATAGTGAATACTTATTAGAAGTATGAAAATACTTCATTAAGCGTTTAACAACGCAAGAACATATTGAAAACATTAAAGAAATTAATGATAAATTACAAACGGCAGCATTACGAGCAAGCCGACGTGGTTACTTTATTGATGTTTATGTTAAAAATCAAAAGGGTTTGAAAAACTTATTTGATTTGTTGAGTTTAGCTTTAACAAAACAACTTTATCAAAAAGATGATGACGATGAAGTTACAGTGTTAAGCAATGGTCAACCAAAGTTACACTTTGACGATTTAAAACCATATCGAGAAAATTTAATTGTTTGTCCACATCCATATGATGGTGACATATGAGAATCAGCAATTAGTGATCCTGATGAAGACTTTGAACAAAAATTTGATAAGTATGATTATATTTTTGTTGCTCCAGCAAAAAACATCGAACACTT
>JAZLIV010000063.1:0-7853 GCA_045617545.1 Mycoplasmoidaceae bacterium
AGCAGAATAGAAACCATCATAAGTAAAGATAATAGCAGGAACTGACCCCAAAATACCCAATAATGGGAACATTTTAACCAACCTTACGTTCTGATCCGGATTAATTCATCATTCTGGTCAAATGTGGACTGAAGAATGGTCTGAAAAAGCGCCTTGACCCATACATGCTAGGACAATCCCAGCAACAATACAAAACGCTAAAGGAATAAACTTTACTGCGGTAATAGCTTTATTTTGGATATCACCTAATCGACTAGATAATCCTGATGCAATGAAGAATCATGCAGAAATACCAAAAGCAATTAATGCTGAGATTCATCATGTTGTTTGTCAGCCAAAGGCATCTTGAAATTGGATGACAACATAATATGGCATCAGAAAGAAGTTAAGTGGTAAATACAAAAAGGCCATAAAGTATTTTGATACTTTAAACAAATACTTCGGGCAGAAATTTTTAACCCACGAAATAATTCCTAAGTTACTATCAGTCGAAGCTGAGGCAATTTCTGCAAGAGAAATACCCATACAGATTACACCAAAGATTGAAAGGACTCAGGAAATAAGAGCTAAAACAGCACTGCCACCAACATTGCTTAATACCTCACCATTTTTAAGAAAGATACCAGCTCCAATTGAGGAACCGATAACTAATAAAATGGCAGAAGCGAATGTAATTTTCTTTTTTGTGACTTCGCTTTTTGTCACTTTTTTCTTTTTCGTCATACACAATAATTATAAAATAAAAAGAAAGGTTTAAACCTTTCTTTTAAGGACAAGATATTGGTTAGAAACAAACTGTGATTCTAGTTGAGGATATTTGGTTAATTCTTGTTTTAGATTATCAATTAAGTCATAACCAATTTCAAATCACGCTTCTTTAAATGTGTGTTGATCTAATCAGGCAAAATATTTCTTATAGAAATATAAACCATTGTCACTAGCAATTAATGCTTGTTTCTTTTCTCATTTAAACATCTTATGATTAGTAAAGTTATTGATATTAATGTATGGCGGATTAGAAATTAAATAATCAATACGATTAATATGGTTTAAATAGTCAATTGCATCTTTATGATCAACTGTTAGTGGTGTTTTATGATAAATCCCATTTGCTCTTGTATTTAAAATTGGTCCTCAATATTTATCAACACAAGTTACATTAAATGATGGAATGTATTTCTTTATTGCAATACCAATGCAACCACTTCCACAACATAAATCTAAAACATTAGCAAGTTGTTCGTTTTTATGTTGTTGAATAAAATCTAAAACCATTTGTTCAGTATTAACACGTGGAGCTAAGACCTTTTTATCAATTTTAAAATCTAGATTGCAAAATCTGATATGTTTTGTAATATGAGCTAGTGGTTTTTCTTTAACAAAATAATCTTTGCATAATTTTTTAAATTTTCGTTGACTAAAATCAATTTGATTGTTTCTTATAGAAACAAAATCCTCTTTTGTCTTTACTTGTTTTGACAAATAAAACAATAGTGCAAAAAAGATTGGATCGTGATTATTTCCATATTTAGTTTGAAATAACACAAACAATTGATTAAAAGTCATATTAAATCTTTAGTTGTTCCATTAATCTAGCTTGTTCATCAGCAATTAAATGGTCATGAATTTCTTCTAAAGTTCCACCTTGCATGATGAAATCAAGTTTATTTAATGTTAAACCAATTCGATGGTCGGTGATTCTATTTTGTGGATAGTTATAAGTTCTAATTTTTTCAGCCCGTTCACCAGTTCCAACTTGACTACGTCTAGTTGAATCCTCTTGAGCTTTACGTTCATCTTCTGCTTTTTGTCATAATTTAGCTTTAAGCATATTCATTGCCTTAGCACGGTTTTCAATTTGACTACGTTCAGATTGACAAGCAACAGCAATACCAGTTGGTATGTGTGTTAATCTTACAGCTGATTCAGTTCGGTTAACGTGTTGTCCCCCAGCCCCTGATGCACGATATACATCAATCCGTAAGTCGGTTGGATTGGTTTTAATATCAATATCATCTAGTTCTGGTAGTAATGCTACAGTAATGGTTGATGTATGAACTCGTCCTTTTGATTCAGTAGCAGGCACACGTTGAACACGATGAACACCTGATTCAAACTTCATTTTTGAATATACATCTTTTCCTTTAACAGTAAAAGACAAATAAGAATAACCATTACCTTGTGGACTAACGTCCATAATGTTACATTTTCATTTTTGGTTGTCAAAATAACGTTTATATGTGTCAAATAAATCAGAAACAAATAATGCTGATTCATCTCCACCGGCAGCTGGACGCATTTCCACAATAACGTTTTTATCATTATTTGGATCAACTGGTAATAATAATGTTTTAATTTCTTGTTCTAAAACTGGAATTCTTTCCTTAATTGCCTCAAGATCAGTTTTAGCCATAGCAATAAAGTCTTGATCTTTAATTGATGAATCATTTAAAATGTTTTCAGCTTGTTTGCCATCATCTAAAATCTTTTTAAGTTCTTTGAACTTAAGGGAAACTGGTTCGTGTTTTTTTAATTGGATGTTAATCTTTTTGATTTCAGAAAAAGGTAAAGTTGTATCAGTTTCAACTTTGTTTTTTAATTCTTCAAAGTTATTAGCGATACCCTTAACTGTTTCAAATAATTTCTTGTTGTATTCCATGTTCCCTCCTTTAACGAAAAATAAAAAAGACACACAAAAAGTGGTCTTTTCTCTTTTAAGTTATTTACTTAAATCATCAAGATTAGAGATGATTGTCTTACCTTGTTTCTTCGCACGAACCTTTTTAGCTTTAGGTTGATAGTTTTTAGTTTCAAATCTGCTAGCAAGTTTTTCAGCCCGACCTTTAACGCTTGTTTCCATAGACTTACCAACAAAGACTGGATGGCAGTTTGCGCAAACATCGATAGAAACTACGTCAGCTTTACAAGTTGACATAATTTTGTATTCAGCCCCACAAGTTGCACACTTGAAGGTTGTTAATTTTTCGGTTGGATGAATTTTTGCTTGCATAATTAACCTTATTTATAAATTGTATATCTATTTTATATTAAATGTGAATTTTATTTTCAAAAACTATTAGATTTAAGACCAAATTCAGGATCAAGTTGTTTGATTCCTTCACTAATTAGTAATGTTGGCTTTTTATTGCCTATTTCATTTATGAAATCAGCATTAGAAGTTACTAAAGAATTAGGAAAGGTAATAAAGCATTGGTTGTTGATACAACTTGATGCAACATATAAAATATCTGATAAACGTTCAATGTCATTTCAAGCCATAATTTTTTGAATGGCTTTAAGCTTGGTAGAGTTTTTTGCGCCAATGTGAATGTACTTTGATGTTTTGTTTGTTTTTACAATTACATTGCAAACTTCATTTTCTCAATACTTATCAAGATTGTAAAGTAGTTGCATTTGTTTGTCGTTATTGACTGAACCAATGTAATGTAAATAACCAATATCGACAATATCGCTCCGTTCTAGAGTTTTTAGCAATAGATCATATGTTTCAATAATTTCATGTTGACTATAACAAATATTTTTAATTCCGTTGTAGCTAACAGCATTAGAAACATACATAAACTTTCTACTAGGTGTATAAATAGTAACATTTATACCATGCATGATTCCATGATGGACAACAGTTAAAATGTCATCATGGTCAAGAGTGTTACATTGCAAGATTTCTTTCTTTGCAATGTCATAAATGATTGCCCCACCGCTGGCAACTAAATAACCTTGGTTAATATCTTGTTTAATCAATCAATCTTGGGCATCAGACAAACAACCACTTGTAGTAATCACAACTGTTTGATATTTACTTGCTTTCTTTAATAAGTCATAAACCAAAGGTAGATCCTTATATCTACGATCTTCCTTAGGGTAGCAGTTTCAATCTAAGTTAATATCAATAACAACGATTTTTTTATAAGTGGTTTTTGCCATGATTATTTATGTGCTGCAATACGTTTAACCATTATTTGGCCAAATTTTTCCATTGGCACATTAACAACATCACTCTTACCGTATTCACGGTAAGAAATAGTTTTAGATTTAATTTCATCATCACCAAAGACAATTTGGTAAGGGATTTTTCTAATTTGTCCGTTTCTGATCTTCTTGCCTAAACGTTCATCAGTATGATCAACTTCGACTCTTACACCATGATTCATTAGTCGTTGCGCAAATTCATCGCAGAATTTTTCATGAACTGGTGCAACAGGAATAAGTTGCACTTGCACAGGAGCAAGTCATAAAGGGAAAACACCTTTATTACTTTCTAGTAAAATTGACATGAATCGTTCTAGTGTTCCAATAATTCCACCATGAATTAAGATTGGACGTTGTTCTTTACCATCTTTATCAATATATTTAAGATTAAATCGCGAAGGTAACAAGAAGTCAAGTTGGATTGTTGACATGGTAATGACATGGCCTAAAGCTGTTTTCATTTGGAAGTCAATTTTTGGACCATAGAAAGCGGCTTCACCAATTTTCTTTTCATATTTCATTCCCATTCGTTCCATACAAGCTGATAATTCTTTTTCAGCTTTTGCTCACATCTTAGGGTTATTAAAGTATTTTGTTTTATCCTTTGGATCGTGTAGAGATAAATCAACACGATGAATCTTAATATCAAATGCTTTTAATGTTTCCATGACAACATTGTAATAATGTCTAATTTCATGTTCGATTTGATCAGGACGAATAATTTCATGGGTATCAATTAATTGCATTTGTCTAACTCGTTCAAGACCAATTAATCCACCAGATGCTTCATAACGGTGTAGAATGGCCTTTTCAGCAATTCGATATGGTAGTTCACGATAACTACGTGGACGGTGTTTATAAACTAATAAATGATGTGGACATGTCATTGGTCTTAAAACCATGATTTGTTCATCAATTGTTAATGGATTAAACATGTTTTCACGATAGTGGAACCAGTGACCTGATGTTTTATATAGTTCATCACTACCTAAAATTGGTGTTGAAACGAAGTGAAAACCATTACGTAATAAAATTTTTCTTACTTCATTATCAATTTCATACATAACAGCCGCACCATTAGGTAACCAAATTGGTGCACCTTGTCCAGCAAGATCATTGAAAGTAAATAATTCAAGATCTTGACCTAGTTTACGGTGGTCTCGTTCTTTACGATCTTGTACTTCTGCTTCATATTTCTTTAGTTCTTCTTTTGAAGAGAAAGCATAACCAGTAATTCTTTGCAATTGTTTATTTTTTGCTTTTCCTAATCAATAATGACCAGCAACATTTTCTAATTTAAATGATTTAATATCTCTAAAAGCAAAATCATCTTTTGCAAATTTATTGATAAATGGGAATTCATCATTAATCTTAATCATTTTGATAGTTTTACTATCATGATGGACAACATGGTAGTGTAAGTACTTGTTTTTACGCATACAAGGACAATCACGAACAATTTCAACATGTTTGCGTTTAGCTTCGACTTTAGTTGAACGATTATAGATAAATTCGATTATTTCTTTTTCTAGTTTTTTAAAATCAGATAACGAAATAGCATTGGGAGCATCAAAATCAACATAAAATGTGTTTTCAAGTTCTCCAATGTCAGCAATTTTGGCTCTATGTTTTTTATATAGAACATACGCTAATGCGTATGCCATCTTCATATTTAATTTCATATACGTCTCCAATAATTGAGATTAGATAATTTCAGTAATTTGTTTTTCAGCTGGCGTTCAATTTACTAATTTTTCAATTAGGATCGTTGTATGAAATAAGTTATCCTTCTTTGAATAGTAAGTACGTAACTTACCTTCAATAATGACACGGCAGTTTGGATTAGCTTCAATGATTTTAGCTAATTGGGCTGCTAGTGGACGGTTAGCATAAGCAGAGAATGAGTTAACCGATTTAAACTTGTTAAAAACTCTTTCTTGTTTAATGTTTAAAAAGTAGCCACCTTCTTCTTTATTTTTTCCCCATGAACTTCTTGTTACAGTTCCTTCAAGAATAACTTTATTTAGCATATTTCGTTCTCCTATTATTTATATATATTTTTTAAATACGCTTTAATTATAGTACTTTTTTGTATTTTGCCTATAAAAATATATATATTTTTATACTCAAAAAAAGATTTAACCTATAATGAATATATATTCATTAAGTATGCAGATTTTTAATAAAACTCAAGTTAATGAAATTGCTTTTGCGTTAAATAGCGGAAAGGCAGCAATTTTACCAACAGATACTGTTTGAGGAATTGCTAGTTTAAGCGAAAGACACATCTACCAAATTAAAAGAAGGGACCCAAGTAAGAAGATTATCAAGTTCGTCGGTTCAATCGATGAAATAGGGTTGCCTTCTTTTTATGCTGATGTGTTAAAGAACTATTGACCAGGAGCACTTTCAGTGGTGTGAAAGGGCTTTTCATACCGAATTCCTAAAAGCCAATATATTTTGGACATCATCAAACAAACTGGACCGATTTATTGCTCATCGGCCAATGTTTCAGGGCAACCAACAATAACAATGTCACAAGAAGCGTTTCATATTTTCAAAGACCATCTTGATGGATTAATTATTGTTGATAATTCGCCTTATGACGGTTTAAGTCAAGATGCATCAACAATAATTGATTTGGATTCAATGAAAGTGGTTCGTGAAGGACCAATTAATGGGCAAGAAATTCTTGAAAAGCTAAAAAGGAGTAGATAGTTATGAAATTAATGAAGTGATTAAAGGCACATCCAGCAACCTTGAAAGATGTGGCCACTAGTACATGTTTATTAGGAGCATCAGCGGGAATTGTTTTTGGTGTATCAGCCGGGATGTTTAAAGTACAATATATGCCACTTGATAGCGCAGAAGCACGATTAGCAGCCGCAACTACTGCTGGAAATAACTATTATTTAGAAAACATTAAATCTGAATGGAATATGGGAAAACAATCTGATAGTGGTGATGATATTCCTGAACCAGATTGCAAACAAGCAACTACTCCTGATTGGACAAAAGGCGAAGGTTTGAAGTGATGAAAAGCGCTGCATCCTAACGCTCGGGATGGCAAAGAACCTTGAACAAAAGCTAAAAACGCTGCAACTGATTTAAAAGAGGGCGAACCTATAAAGGATGATGCGATAAAGGCTCGTCATGACCTTGTTTCAATGGTTATAGATGGTGCAACGCATTCAACAATGGACCGTTCATTCAACCAATCACTATATGAAGGATTAGTTGACTACATCAAAAATAAGAAAGTGGATCATTACGATCCAGAAAACCTACAAGATCCAGTTAGCAAAAATACTGCATTCTCATTTAAACCTTCGCAAGACACTACAACTGAGATTGTAAATATCTATATTTCAACAATTCACAATAAAACAATTATTGGAGTTGCAGGTTTTAACCATGCCACACCAATTAATACTTTAATGACACATAAAAACAATAGTGCATTAATTGAAGGCCCTGATCCAGCTACAACTACAGAATTAGATGAATCATGTTTTATTTTAGTTGATTCAGTCATTCCTCATAACCAAGATGTAGCTTCAGTTCAATTTAGAGCCGACCAACCTGGTTTCTTAGCTGGTATTGCAACTTGTCAATACTTCTACAATAATTTAGATATGTATCACGATAAACACCAAGACTTAGAGGTTGCTGCCTTTGGTGGTGTACAAATTCCAACTGTTATTGACTACATTGGTGGTTTCCAACGTGGTATTGAATTATTTTACTACTCTGTTTTAAGAAATATTCTTAATAAAGGTAGTGAATATTACTTTGATGAAAAAACAGATAAAACATGAGAATTCTTAAAAGAAAGATTTGAAAATCTTGTCAACCACAGTAAA
>JAZLIV010000064.1:0-2328 GCA_045617545.1 Mycoplasmoidaceae bacterium
GCTATTTATTCACAAGATAAAAAATATGGTCAATTTAAAAAGAAGAAATTATGATACAACATTGAATTTGTTTCTGCTAACCCTACGGGTTTATTGCATATTGGTCATGCACGAAATGGTGCTTATGGTGATTCATTAGCACGTATCTTTGAAGCTAATGGTATTAAAGTTGATCGTGAATACTATATTAATGATGGTGGTAACCAAATTAATAAATTAGCTATGTCGGTGCTAGTTAGATATTTGCAATTATTTAATAAAGATGCAAAACTAGCAGAAGATAGCTACCATCCTAATGAAATTATTGATACTGCTAAATTACTAAAAGAAAAATATGACAATAAATTTGTTGATGTCAAATATGATGAAAACAAAATTTTAGATGAAGAAGCAAATAAAATTATTGGTAACTTTTCAAAAGAATATCTTTTAGATATTATTAAACAACATTTAAAACAATTGGATGTTGAAATGGATATTTGATCTCCTGAATCTTACATATATGACCATGACTTAATTAATAAAGCATTTAAAAAACTTGATAAATACTTATATGATGCTGATGGAGCTAAATGATTAAAGACAACATCATATGGTGATGATAAAGATCGTGTTTTAGTTAAATCTGATGGTAACTATACATACTTTACACCAGATATTGCATATCATAACTTAAAACTATCAAGAGGATATGACAAGATCTTTAATATTTGAGGTGCTGATCATAAATCATATGTTGACCGTATGTCAACAGCAATTCAAATGTTAGGTTTTAAAAAAGAACAAATGCATGTTTGTATCATGCAAATGGTTCAATTAACAAAGAATGGACAAGAGTTTAAAATGTCTAAACGTACAGGAAATAGTTTTACAACTATTGACCTAATTAATTTAATCGGTAAAGATGCAGCAAGATGATATTTAGTAAATCAATCACTTGACTCACACATTACTATTGATGTAGAAAAAGCTGGAAAGAAAAATAATGAAAATGGTTTATTCTATGTTCAATATGCTTATGTAAGAATTAAACAAATTCTTAACAAAGTAAAACAAAAACCCGAAGAGACTATTGACTTATTATCTCATCCATTAGAAAATGAATTAATTAATCAATTGTTCTTCTTCATGCCAACAATTGAAAATATTGCTAAAACTTATGAAGTCCATAAAATGTGTTTATATTTAACTAATTTAGCAAAACTAGTACATACATATTATGAACAAGTAAGAATAAGTGATTGCAAGGATCAAAAACTAATTGGACAAAGATTATATTTAATTTCTTGTGTGGCACAAGTTATAGCAAATGGATTAAAGTTAATCGGTGTTGATGTTGTTAACAAAATGTAAAAAAGAGGTTATCCTCTTTTTTTAATAAACAATTTCTCCGTCAACTATTGTATTTATTAATTTAGCTTTTGGAATATCTAATAATTTACAAGTTAAGAAGTTAGTGTCATAGATTGTAAAGTTTGCAATCTTACCAACTTCAATTGTTCCAAGCTTTTCTTCTTGCTTAACTGAATAAGCAACATTTTTTGTCATCGAATATAAAGCTTGCTTTCTTGAGATAGCTTCTTTCTCTCCCCGTAAAGATTTTTTACCATACTTTTTAGCATAACGAGTTACGGCTCTAAAAATTGATTCCGGAATAGAAATAATAGAAGTACTTGGATAATCACTATGGAATACTGTTAATGCTCCTGCATCAATAAATGATTTAATTGGAAAGGCAATCTCTTGACGAGGTCGACCAATGAATTTACGTTCTGTTTCAGAATATTGATCAACATAAGGCACTCATAATGGTGCTACACATGCAATAATATGATTCTTACCAATTTTTGCTATATCTTCTTTAGTAACTAACTCTAAATGGGCAATAGTATTACGAGGATTTTTAACTTTTGTTTTTCTTTGTGATCTTACTATAGCATCAACAACAAATTGCGTTGATGCATCACCAATACTATGAATATGAGCAGACAAATTCCTTTTGTTAGCACGGGAAATAACTTTAATTAATTGTTCTTTGTTAGTGACAATTGGTTTTCCTTGTTCACCAGGACGATCATTGTAATCATCTAATAATCAAGCAGTGTGTGCTTCAACTACACCATCTTCAAACATTTTAATTCCGTAAATATTGAAGTATTCACTATTAAAACGTCTTTGACATTCTTTAGCATAGCTAATTTGTTTCTTCCAATTAGATCTAATTGGGTTAACCATATAAGTAGCATATGTTCTAAATTTCCATATACCTGCTTCTACTAACTCATCATATCGAGAACAAATTTGTGTTAAAGCATTTTCCACAACAGC
>JAZLIV010000065.1:0-14919 GCA_045617545.1 Mycoplasmoidaceae bacterium
AGCGTTTTTAGTCATTGTATTTCTTTTCAAGTTCTTCTTTTAAGAAGTCTAAAATACCTTGAATTTTTGAATAATCCATACGGTTTGGACCAACAACTGAAATTTGTCGTGAGTTATTTTTACCTTTAACATTAACTGTAGCAATAGCTAATTGTTTTGCTCCAACCTTCTCTCCAGATGTTATTAAAGTTGTTTTTCCAGTTTTAGATTGTTGATAAGCAATTTGTTGTCAAATACTTGACTTATCTAATAACTCAAGAATTTCATTCAATTTGTTAACATCGTTTTTAAATTCAGGTTGAGTTGTTAAGTATTTAGTTCCAGTAACTGAAGTATGGAATTGATATTTAATATTAAAAATTTTCTTAATTAATCCTTGCATGATGAATTCATAGTTTTCAACACTATCTTTAATAATGTCTTTTAAACTATCAATTTTTTCTGGGATTTTTTCAAGAGGAGTATCGACTAATCGATCATTAAAAATTCTTATACATGTAGCAATGTCATTTAATACTTTGTTTTCATTGAAAGTAATAGTGTTCTTTGTCAAGTTTCCACTAGATGTTACAACAATGACAATTGCCATATTGTTATTAACAGGAATTAAATCAATTCTTACAAGTCGTTCATTTATTTCACCGGTTGTAACAATTGATGGTAAATGTAATGTCTCATTAATAACGGCCATTGATTCATCAATGATTGATTCAATCGAAGTTAAACGTTTAGCAAAAATCTTTGTTAATTTTTTCTTTAGATCAACCGACAAAGTGGGTTGTAATATTTCTTGACGGTAATATTCATAACCTAATCCAGTTGGAACACGACCTGATGAAGTGTGTGTTTTTTCAATTAACCCAACCTTTTCTAGATATGCCATTTCGTTACGAATTGTTGCACTAGATAAATCTTTAAAAAAGTCAGCAATTACCTCTTTACTAGAGATAGGAGTAGCTTCATTAATGTATTGTTCAACAATGATTTTTAATAATTTAATTTGTCGTTGTGTTAGCTTAATATTTTTCATATTTTTACCTGTTAGCACATTACCTTTTATATTGCTAATTATAAAATATATTAAATATATTTAAAAAATTTATTTTTTTTATATATTATTTAATTACATTAAATAAAAGAACAATGAATAACAAGAAAACATCATATAAA
The DNA here is from genome assembly GCA_045617545.1 of Mycoplasmoidaceae bacterium. Lineage (GTDB taxonomy): Bacteria > Bacillota_I > Bacilli_A > Mycoplasmatales > Mycoplasmoidaceae > Hennigella. Next base: position 1,171 of record JAZLIV010000065.1, read on the forward strand.
TTGCTATCTCTTGATTTAGACGGAACTTTGCTTTCTCCTGTTTTAAGAAAAGCAAAGAAAGCTGATTGTTTAGCTCTACAAGACTTTATGTCTGCAGGTGGTATTGCTTTTATTAATACTGGTCGTCCACCTTGGGCTATTAACAAGATTGTTGAAAAAGTAAATTCATCAGGAACAAATAAAATCCAATTTATCTCTGCATTAAATGGATCTTATCTTCAAGACTTTAATGATGGGCAAATTATTCAAACCACTATGAGCCATGAATATTGCAATAGGATTTTGCAAATTGTTAAACAACATCGTGGTGCTAACATTTGAATGTTTACACCTAAATGTTTGGAAAATAAATCGGTTTTTGTTCGACCAATGAACTATATCTACCGTATTGGTTATCGTTTAGCTCATATGAAAAGAATCAAAGATACTAGTGATCTTAAATCTTTTAAAATTGATATTATCTCAACAAGAAAATCTGTTATTGCTGAAGTATATCGAGATTTAGTGGCTAACAACATGCATAATGTTGTAACTATTTCTCACTCTTCACCAAGATTGATTGAAATAACACCTAGTGGAATCAACAAAGGTTATGCAATCAATTATTTTGCACAAAAATACAATATTCCTAAGAATGAAATTATTTCTATGGGTGATTCATTTAATGACCTATCTGGATTTAGAAACTCAGCTTTATCCATTGGTATTCATCCAAAGAATTTAAATTTCTTAGAACATTGTGATGAAATCACAGATCATAAATCAAAAGGTGTTAAACAAGCCATTTATGATTATGTTATTAAAGATGTTGACAACGAAACGTTTAAATTAATATTTACTGATTTGGATGGAACATTAATTGATAACAGAACAAAATTATTTTCTAGACAAACTAAATTAGCATTACAACAATGTACTAATCACTTGATCCCACTTGCTATTGCTAGTGGAAGAAGCATTCATGACTGTGTAAGAATAGTTGAATCGATGGAACTAAATCCAAAAACCAATATTTATGCAATTGGAAATAATGGTGCAACTATTTTCGATATCTATACACAAAAATATATCTCTCAATCACCAATTGATGATGCTGATGCAAGAAGAGTGTTTGGTATTCTTGTAGATTATGCAAAAAAAGATAATGGTAATCTTGGATTCATAATTTATCAACACTCAATCGATTTATTGTTCTTTAATGAATCTTTCTGAAAACCATTTAACTTTAAAAAAACTGGTTTTGAAGATAAATATGATCCATGAATAAGAACTAAACCGATATATGTTACAGAATATCCAAAGGATATTATCTGTTACAAATTTGTTGTAAAATTCCCTAACCCTGAACGTGCTTTAGAAGGATGCAAGGAATTACAACAAATGTTCCCAGATCTAGAGATTTGTTTATCATCAACAGTTAACCTTGAAATTAATAAAAAAGGAATTAACAAAGGTTTTGCTGCCAAAAAGTTATTAGAGATTATTAAAGTAGATTTTGATAACACATTAGTGTTAGGTGATGGACAAAATGATATTCCAGCTTTAAAATTATCTAAGCACTCTTTTGTGCCAGCTTATTCACCTGATTATGTTAGAAAAGAAGCTCAACATGTTATCCAAGGTGTTGATGTAACAAATTTTGCAAGTACAGTAATTGATCAATATGTACTTAAAAAGGGAACTGGTAAATAATTATGTCTAACAATCCATTTATACGGTTAAAAAATATTGCTAAGCGATATGATGATGGATATCTTGCTTGTAGTAACATCAATGTTACCATTGATAAAGGTAAGTTTGTAACTATTCTTGGTCCATCAGGATGTGGTAAAACAACATTATTAAAGATGTTGGCCGGTTTTGAAATGCCAACTAATGGAAAAATTATTGTTAATGGTATTGATATTAAAGATTTACCAATTCATATGAGACCAACAGCGACTGTTTTTCAAGACTATGCATTGTTTCCAAATATGACAATTTTTGAAAACATTTGTTATGGTTTGAAAATCATGAGAACAGAATTGGATAATGTCCCTGATAAAGTTTATAACCAATTAGCAAAAGTTAAAAAAGCTGCCATAGCTAAAGCAACTAAGGAAATTGAAGAAATTAGAAAAGATCAAGTTAAACTTGATAAAGATATTTTAAAAGCTAAACTAGCATATTCTAAATATGAAGAAATTTATAAGATTCAAGATATGCGTTTTGACCAATTTCAATCGCAAATTTATTACTATGAAAAGAAGATGGCAAAATACGATCCTGAATTTAGTGGATTTAAATTAACTAGAAAAAATGCAAGAAAAATCTTTAAAAATAAATTACGTTCTAAATTAGGAATTCATCAATTTATTAAGTTCGATACTAGAGGGATGGCCTTAACTGAAAAGAAAGTTTATAACTTGATTAAGTTATATACATACAAACAATCTATTGATAAAAAGGTTGATAGATTGGTTGAACAATACAATGATGCTGACCAATGAATATCATATTGAGAAAACTATCCACAAAAGGTTGTTGAACAATTTGAAAAAATTAATACAACAAGACTTTTAACCAAAAAAGAAATTGAATACAAGGCTAAAGAAGCAATTGAATTAGTCGGTCTTGAAGGTAATGAAAATAAATATCCAGCAGATTTATCTGGTGGTATGCAACAACGTGTTGCTTTAGCAAGAGCAATTGTTGTTAAACCAGAAATCTTATTGTTAGATGAACCACTTTCTGCTTTAGATGCAAAAGTTCGTAAAAAAATGCAAGAAGAATTAAAAAGAATTCATAACGAATTAAAAATTAATTTCATTCTTGTTACTCATGATCAAGAAGAAGCATTACGCTTATCTGATCAAATTATTGTTATGTCTAAAGGAAAGATTGAACAAATTGGTTCACCACGTAATATCTATGAACACCCAAATAATGCTTGAGTTGCAAACTTTATTGGTCAAGCCAACTTTGTTGATGTGACATATTTAGGCAATGAAAAGATTAAGATTGGCAATCGAGTTTTAAAATATCCAATTACTAACAAAGAACTTGAAATGAGTATGAAACGTAATTCTAACTTCAAGTTATTAATTCGACCTGAAGACGTTGAAGTTTGTCACCCTAGTCGTGCATTTATGATGATGAGAGTATCAAACATTCTATATAAAGGTGAAGTGTATGAAATTAAATGTATTGCCAAAGATAAAACTGAATTAACACTTCACACTAACCAATATTTAAAGGTTAATGATAAAATCGGTGTGAGATGAAACTTTAAGTATGCTGCACCAATCATACCGAAAAAGAGGGATAAATAATGAAAGATATCATCTCTCATAACCGTAAGGTTAACATAAAAATCTTAAAGCCAAAGACAAGGTTCAACAAGAAACTTTTACTTGTTTTACCTTTTATTATCATGTCTTTGTTGCTTTTTGTTATTCCTTTATTGATGGTAGTTATTAAATCATTCTTACCAACAAGTGCGGGAGATGTATCATTAAACTGATCAATGATGAGCAATTTTGTCTTAGGTAAAATTGGTTTATCAATCTTATTGGCATTAATTGCTACAGTCATTTGTACAGTCATAGCCTATCCGTTTGCCTATATGATGGCTTTTAACCGATCAAAAGCCTTTAAAGCAGTTGTTATTGTTTTAATTACTGCTCCTGTTTGATCAAGTATGTTAGTTAAGTTAATTGGCTTAAAAACATTCTTTGATGTTTGCGCAGGCTATTCGAACTCAACGTTTGGCCATATCTTTACGGTGATAGGTTTGGTATATATCTATATACCTTTTATGATTTTGCCAATCTATAACGTTTTAGATGATATGCCACGGAATTTAGTTTTTGCTAGTCAAGATCTAGGACAAAACATGGTAAAAACATTCTTTAAGGTTGTTGTACCATATTCAAAAACTGCTTTTTATGCTGGATTAACTATGGTGTTCTTGCCAGCTGTAACAACAGTTGCAATCCCACAATTCTTAAATAATGCAACAAATAATGCGACTATTGGTGACATTATTGTTCAAGAAGGTGAAGAAGGATTAATTAGTGATATTGCTTTAGCAAGAAGTAGTTCACTATCATTAGTTGTTAGTATCTTTGTTCTAGTTTTATATTTAATCATTGCTTGTATCCCTAAGCTTTTTAAATTAAGACATAGGAGGGTTAAATAATGAAATTAGTTGCTAAACCTCCTAAACATATTGGAGCAAGAAAAAGATTTGGTTGATTTATAAGAAGATTTTATATTTTCTTAATTTTAGCAGCTATCTATATCCCTTTAATTATTATTGTCTTATTAAGTTTTAATGGACAAACAGATCGTGGTAATGTTATTTTAAATTTTGGTGTACCAAGTGCCATTAACTATATTGAATTATTTAAAAATAATGATTTCTTGAATGCTTTATTAAATTCAGTAATTATTTCAGTAATAGTTGTACCGTTTTCATTACTTATAGCAGTCATAACTTGTTTTGGTATTTGAAATAGCAAAAACAAATATGTTAATGCAATTATGGGTGCAAATAAGGTTTCTATTGCTATTCCTGAACCAATTACTGCTATTTCTTTAGCTTTATTATTTACTTCAACCATTGTTCCTTTAGGAATGAACTTTGGTTTATTTACTGTATGTTTAGCCCACATTAGTTTCTGTACACCTTATGCGATTGTGGCAATTTTTCCAAAAATGCAAAAGATGCCAAGAAACTTAATTTGAGCAAGCTATGATCTTGGTTATTCAAGAATTAAAACATTCTTTAAAGTTGTTTTGCCATATTTAGCTCCAGCATTATTATCTGCTTCAGCAATAGTCTTAGCCATGAGTCTTGATGATTTTATCATCACAAGTTTAATTAATGGTTCAAGTCAAACTTTATCTACAGCTATTTATACAACTCGAAAAGGAATTAAAGCTTGAGTTGTAACCTTTGGAGCTTTGTTAGTAATTGTTACAGCTATTGTTGTCATTATTGTTTCAATCGTTAAAGTTAGAAAGGGACGTAAAGCTAACATTAAATGAAAGAAAGGTATTTATGAAAAACTTATTAAGTAAAAAACTTTCTATCTGTTTTGCTAGTGTTGTTAGTGGCACTATGCCATTTATGTTAGCATCTTTTACAAGTTGTTCTAGTGCTAACACAATTCAATTTGCTAATTATGAAAGTTACATGGATAATGATTTGTTACGTTATCTAGAAGATACATATGATGCTCAGTTTCAATGATTTACTATTTCGGAAATGATTGAAACTAAATTTGAACATACATATGATATGGCTGTACCTTCTGGTTATGAGTTATGTAAATTGTATAGCAAAGGATGATTACAAAAAATTGATTGAAAGGCAATTCTTGGCATCCCGCAAGATGAACCGTTTAATCCTATGTCATTATTCTCTGAACCAGCACAAGAGTTGATACAAGAAATGAATGCTTTGTTTAAAGAAGGATATCCTGACATGATTCCAAGTGACTTTGATGTCTTGGATTATGGAATTCCATATTTTGCTCAATCATTCTGCTTTGTTTATAAAGGTGAAGAATTAACATTCTATAAGAATGGTTCATTAACAACAACAGATGAACCAAACTGAGCAGATATCTTTTATACAATCAGTCCACGATGCAAATATGCTGATCGTTTTGGTGGAAGCATTGGAATGCTAGATGATTCAAGATCGATTTATGATATTGCAAGAGTTGTTCAATCTATTGAACAATATCCAGAAGATGAAAATGAATGAACTAATCAAATGCCGCCAAATTCAAGCATTGATGATTTAAAGGAAACATTTAAAGCAATAACTAATAAAGCACAAAGTAACTGATATCGCTTAAGTACAGATTCTGGTCAAATTGCAAGAATCTTAGCTGATCATGGCGATCATGGTTACAATGCTGCTTTAGCTTGATCTGGTGATGCATTATATGCAGCACAAGGTGCTGGTGAATATGAATCATATACTGGCGAACAAATGCACACTATTAAACCTAAAGGTGCATCACTTGATGAGATAGATTTCATTGTTATTAACAAGAAAAATGAACATAACACTAGTAAATTGAGTCGTATTTATAAAATGATTTATGATATATGCTTTGATTCTTGAAAAGTAGATACAGAAGATGAATTATTATCATTATCACAAGATGGTTCACATTTCAAATACTGATCGATGCAAAACTGAGATACAGTAAGTTATGTGCCAATGTTAAAAAACATTTTTGATATAGTTAGTAAACCAGAATCTAAATATTGAGATGATTATGCTACATCTGATGATGAAGCAACGAGAGAATTAATGACTTCATTGATAACTATTCCAACATTACCATTTTCTAAATCATTATTTGGCCGACCATTAACAGACTTAGAAAATTCTAACTCTCACTGAGCATGACTAGAATCTCGAGGTAATTTATAATGGCTAAACAAAAAATCATCTTAGCTATTGAATCAAGTTGTGATGACACCTCTATTGCTATCTTAAAAGGAAGTAAAGTTCTTGCCAACATTACATCCACTTCTATGTTGGAACATAGAAAATATGGTGGTATTGTTCCCGAACTTGCAAGCAGAAGTCACTGTAGTGAAATTGATAAAGTATGTGCTAAAGCTTTAAAAGAAGCACATATTAAACTACAAGATATAGACTATATTGCTTATACATCTGAACCAGGGTTAGTTGGTTCATTACATGTAGGGAAAGTTTTTGCTAATATGTTAGGAACGTTATTACATATTCCTATTATTAAAGTAAATCACATGATGGCGCATGCTTATAGTTATTTCGTTGATCATGATATTAAACAACTTAAATTTCCTATCTTATCATTAGTTGTTTCTGGTGGTCATACTTTTATAGCTCGAGCTCAAAGCATTAATAACTTTCGCTATTTAAATCAAAGTATTGATGATGCCGCTGGTGAAGCATTAGACAAAGTGGGTAGATTTTTAAAACTACCATATCCTGGTGGTATTTCTATTGACAAAATCTATAGTGCTAAAAAACTAATAGAATTAGCACCAAACAAACCTGCTAATGCACCTTTTACTTTTTCTGGGATAAAGACTGCAGCATTAAATGTAATTAACACATATAAGATGAAAAAGAAAACCGTTCCTACTAAAGTAATAGCTAGTTCAACACTAGAATGAATTACAAACGACTTAGTAAAAAAACTAATTTATTATTTATCAAAATATAAAGACACTAAGATGGTTTTAGTTGGTGGTGGAGTTTCAGCCAATAAATTATTGAGAAAAAAATTATCCAAAATTAAAAAACCAAAAGTTTATTATCCAACTTTAAAATACACAAACGATAATGCTGCTATGATTGGCGCATATGCTCGATTAAAAAAGTAATACTTTTTAGCATTATCTTATATAATACAAAATACCATAAAGAGTGTGGGTAGAGACAAGCTCGTTGATCCACCAGCAAAACCGTAAGGCAGTGCTAAAGCTTGAACGATGGGAATAATAATGATAACAACTCCCGTCGTAATGATAGGAGTTTTTCTTTTTGGTGAAAGGAATTAGTATGACAAATAAAATGATTATTACATCTGAATCAGTCGGAAAAGGTCATCCAGATAAAATCTGTGACCAAATTGCTGATGCAGTATTAGATAAATGTTTAAAACAAGATCCAAAAGCAAGAGTAGCGTGTGAAGTATTTGCTCACAATCGTTTAATTGTTATTGGTGGGCAAATTACTACTAAAGGATATGTTGATGTAGTTAAAGAGGCTTGAAAAGTTTTAAAACCATTAGGTTATTCTGAAAACGACTTTTCCATTTTAGCAAACATTAACAAACAATCTGAAGATATTGCTAACTTAGTTGATAAAGATAGTCCAACCAAGTTAGGAGCAGGAGACCAAGGAATGGTTTTTGGTTATGCTACTAACATTACTAAACAATATATGCCTTTATCAATAGTTTTAAGTCATGAACTATTAATGCAAATTGAAAAACTTATTAAAAATGGTAAATTATCATATTGTAAATATGATATGAAATCTCAAGTCTCAATTGCTTATGAAGATCGAGATCCTACTGTTGATGCAATTGTTATTTCAGTACAACATAAAGAAAATACTAATTTAACCAAATTAAGAAAAGATATTAAGAATTTAGTTATTATTCCTGTTTTAAAAAGACATAAATTAAATACAAATTGTAAACTTTATATAAACAAATATGGACAATTTGTTATTGGTGGACCAATTGGTGACACAGGTCTAACTGGTCGTAAAATCATTGTTGATACATATGGTTCAATAAGCCATCATGGTGGTGGATCATTTAGTGGTAAAGATCCAACAAAAATTGACCGAACAGGAGCATATTTCTGTCGTTACATAGCTAAAAATGTTGTTGCAGCAAAATTAGCTGACCGATGTGAAATTAGATTATGTTATTGTATTGGTGAACCAAAACCAATCTCAATGTATGTTGATTGTTTTGACACAGAAAAAGTTAATATAAATAAAATTTATAAAGCTATTGAAAAAACATTTAATTTTGACTTATATAATATTATTAAGAGCTTAAAATTACAAAGTCCAATTTATTCGCAAACAAGTGTTTATGGACACTTTGGAAAAGATCATCTTCCTTGAGAAAAATTAGATAAAGTTCAAGCTCTAAGGAGAGCAATACATGGATAATGTAGAAGACAAATGTGAAGAAATTCTTAACAAGAAATTTAAGAAAGCAGTTTTTTCTGGCTATGACACTGCTGATGTCGATGCTTTCTTTGATGAAGTAATAGAATATGTTGAAGATTGTCATAAAAGTGTAGAATTATATAAAGAAGATGTTCAACGCGCTTATGACGAGATAGATAAGCGTGATGTAATCATTGCTGAACTTGAAAAAGAAAAAGCAAAATTATTACAAGAAGTTGCAGATTATAAAGAAGAAGGTTATGGTAATATGTTACTTAAACATCGTAACCAACGAAAACAAGGAGAATAAATATGGCTGATGAAATTAAAAAAGAAGAACCTAAGACTCAACCACAAGGTGGTTCATCAATTAAGAAATTAAAAGATCCAGACTTTTCAAAAGAAGTGGTAATTGATCGTTTAGTTGCTGACAAACAAGCAGTTGATTTTCACTTTAATCGAATGAAAAAAGAATTTGGAGACAAATTATCTGATGCAGATATTCGTAAACGAATTCACAACATGGTTGTAAGAGACAATATCTTTAATGCAGCAATGCATATTATTGTTCCTTGCTATGAAATTAAAATTGATCCAAAAGATTTACAAAACATTATTGATTCATTCATTAAAGGTGACCCACGATTAGCTAAAGCTCCATATGAATATGTTAAAACAATGGCAACTAGATTAATGGAAAAAGAAATGCTATTTGCTGTTTTAGCAAAAGAGTGAAAGATTGTTGTTGACGATAAAGAACTTAGAGATTCTTTGGATAACTACTACAAAGAAACAAATAAACCAATCCGTGAGATTTTAAATGATCCAAAACGTATGGAAGCCATTAGAAGAACTATCCTTGAACAAAAAATTGCTAATGAAATCTGCAAAAAATTAAAATTCAAAATGGATAATGAAGCTATTTTAAAAAATGCTGAAGCAAGTCGAAAAGCGATGGAAGAAGCTTTAGCAAAAGCACAAGCTAATGTTAAAGTAAATGATGAAACAAAAAAATAGGCATAAGCCTATTTTTTATTTACAATTGCATCTGCAACCTTCTAGTGAGTAAGTGCAGCCACATTTTACTTGTTGGTATGCTTGTGGGTGCTTACATACTGGACAAATTTTAGGAGCAGTAGTTGCATAAATAATTTTTCCACAGTTATTACATTTTCAATAAACTTTTCTACTCTTTTTAAACATCTTTCCTGATGTAATAAGTTTTAATAGAGCTAAGTATCTCTTTTCGTGTTCTGCTTCAACTGAAGCAACACCATCAAATAGATCAGCAATATCTTTAAAGCCTTCTTGTCTAGCTTCTTTAGCCATTCTTTTATACATCTTTGTGTGTTCAAAGTTTTCACCTTTAGCAGCGGCTTTTAAATTTGCTTTTGTAGATGGAACAGATCCACCACAAATTAATTTAAATCATAATTTAGCATGCTCTTTTTCATTTAGCGCAGTTTCAGCAAAGAAGTCACCAATTTGGTTAAATCCATCTTTTTTTGCTTGACTAGCAAAATAATCATATTTATTTCTTGCTTGGCTTTCACCAGCAAAAGCTTCCATTAAGTTTTTTAAAGTTTTGGTTCCTTTTAAACTTTTTTGTTTCATTTTAAATACCTCTAAAAGTATTATAATACTTTTAAAAGTATGAATATACACATTGTTTTATTTGAACCAGAAATTCCCCAAAATACAGGAAATATAGCAAGAACCTGTGTTGGTTTTAATGCAACATTACATCTAATTCGACCATATGGTTTTGTCCTATCAGATAAAAACCTTAAGCGTTCTGGGTGTGATTATTGAAAGCATTTAAAACTAATTGAACATGATTGTTATGATGAGTTTATCAAAACATTAAAAAAACATGATGTTGTTTATTACATAACACGTTATGGTAAACATTTACCAAGTACAATTAAAAAACCAAAAAGTAAAGGTGATATTTATTTAATGTTTGGAAAAGAATCAACTGGTATTGACAAAAACATCTTAGTTAAGAATAAAAAATATACCATCAGAATTCCTAGTTCTAAAAATGTCAGAAGCTTAAATTTAAGCAACTGCGTTGCTATCTGTATTTATGAAATAGCAAAATTAAATAATTTTGCTAAATTAGAAAAATTTGAACCTCACAAGATTGACTATTTAGATAAATAATATAAATTATTAAGATATAATTATCAAAGTATTTTATTATGTTAAATGCTAGAGATACCAATACCGGAAAAAGTATTAAACATCGTAATCTTTTTAAACGTATTGTTGAAACTTTCTGGAAAGGTACAAAGAAAACTGCAAGAGCAATCGTTGGGAAAACACTTCCGCAACGATTATTCCGTTTGTATTTAATCATAATTGTCAGTGGTGCATTATTATTATGTGCGCCATTCTGTTTAAACAAAATTGACATTAATGGTCAATTAGTACAACTTAATGGTTTTAAGAATATTAATGACTATAACTTTGTTAAAGCATTATTTATTGCTTGTTCGGGATTTAGTGATACGGGTTTAACCCCAGTTAATATTTATCAATACTTAAACCCAGGTGGTCAAGTAGTTTTAATGATTTTAATTGAAATTGGTGGTATTGGAGTTGTTGCCCTTTTCTATTACGTTTGAAACTTCTTTAAGAAGAAAGATGATAAGATCGATGTTGGCCAACTATATATCATGCAAGCTGAAAGAGGTGGTAGTAAACTAGCACAATCTTTCCATGTCATTAAAGTTGCTTTAATGTTTATTTTGTCAACACAAATTGTTTTCATGTTCTTATATTCATTGTGTTTCTGCTTTATTCCTGCATATGAACAACAATTCTTGCCAACAATTGATCCAACCTTAACGCAAAATGCCGCTTTCCAAGGCATTTCTTTCAATACTGATAAGATGTTACCAATGTACCACAACTATGGTAATGCTTTATGAGTTGGACTATTTACAACTGTTTCAGCAATGAACAACGCTGGTTTTGATAATATTTCATCTTGTTCAATGGCACCATTTAGAAATGATTTAGGTATCATTTTCCAAACATTCATAGTCATGGAATTGATTATTGGTGGTTTAGGACACTTTGTTTGATTTGATGTTATTGAAAAGATTAAATGTAAAGCTACTGGTAAGAGATACACTATGAGCTTATACTCAAAGGTAGCAATTAGTGTTTACATCATGGTAGCTATAGCTGGTTTAGCTGGAACATTAGCTTCTGAATTCTTAGATCCAAGAACACAATCAGATATGGTTGTTGGTTCAGTTGCTGGTCATACAATTTTAATGAAAGACTTAACCATTATTGGTAACCAAAACCAATTTGGTGAATTTGGTAAGAACCCAATGGTAAACAAATGTTTTGGTATTATTTTCCAAACATTTAACTGCCGTTCTTTAGGTATGGAAACAATTAGAACAAACGTTTTCTCTGAAGGAACTAAATGAGTTATTTCTATTTTAATGTTCATTGGTGCTTCACCATGTTCAACTGCCGGTGGTATTAGAACAACTACATTAGCGGTTATTATTGTCACAATTTGATGTAAACTATGTGGACGTAAGAATGTCTTCTTCTTCAAACGAAGAATTAACCCAGATACTGTTACTCAATCATTCATGATTTTCATCATCTCATTAGTGTTATTGCTAATTGGTACTGCTGTCTTATGGTCAGCAACACCAGTTCCACCACAATATGCTGATAACCCTAAAGTATGATTCACATACTCAGAATATATGGTTGAATGTGCATCAGCATTTGGTACTGTTGGTTTGTCTTCTGGTATTACAGCCGTAACTAAATGGTGAGGATTGTTATATCTAGTTCTATTAATGTTTGTTGGTCAATTAGGTGTTATTAACACATTATTGTCATGAACTAGATTCCACCCTCACTTTAACGATATTGAATATCCATATGAAGATATCAAGATTGGATAATCAATGAAACGTTATATTTTAACTATTGACGAAGGAACAACATCTTTGCGTGCTGTTTTATTTGATGTTAAAAAACGTAAGATTGTTCGCTTCGAACGAGCTTTTACTAAATTAATTGAACCTAAAGCAACATGAGTCGAACAAGATGCGAGTGATATTTGAAATAAGACACAAGCATGCTTATTAAGAGTAACTAAAGATATCAACCCAAATGATATCTATGGTTTAGGCATTACTAACCAAAGAGAAACAGTTGTGGCTTGAGATAAATTAACAGGCCAACCACTTTATAATGCTATTAACTGAAAGTGTCGTCGAGGTGCTAAATGTTGCAAAAAGATTAAACATTTAAAAATTGCTAAGACGATTCAAGAAAAAACTGGTTTAATCATTAATTCATATTTTTCAGCGACTAAAATTAAATGATTATTAGAAAATGTTCCAGCTATTAAAAAAGCTTTAAAACAAAATCGATTGTGCATTGGAACAATTGAAACTTATTTAGTTTATCGTTTAACTAATAACAGGGTATTTGTTACTGATGTAACAAATGCTAGTCGAACAATGTTGTTTGATATCCATAAGTTACAATGAGATAACCAATTATTAAAGTATTTCAGCATACCAAGAGGTATTTTAGCTAAACCAGTAGGTAATGATGCAATTGTTGGATATACAAATATTTTAGGCGCAAAAGTCTTAATTGCTGGTTTGATAGGTGATCAACAATCATCATTATTAGGTCAAGGTTGTTATCATAAAGGTGATATTAAAAACACCTATGGTACAGGTTGTTTTATGTTAGCAAATATTGGTAAGAAGCCAATCATTTCCAAAAACCACTTATTAACTACTGTTGCTAGCAATATTAAGGATGTAACATCATACGCCCTTGAAGGTAGTGTATTTAGTGGTGGTTCAATTATTAATGAAGCAATTAAGAAAGGTATTGCTGTCAACCATCGTAAACTAACTAGACTAGCTATGAAAGCAAAAAACACAAATGTTTATTTAATTCCGGCTTGTAATGGTTTAGGAGCTGCATATTGAAAAATGGATACTAAACCTAAATTAGTTAATTATGTTGCAGGACAAACTAAACCAGCAGAAATAGCT
>JAZLIV010000066.1:0-4186 GCA_045617545.1 Mycoplasmoidaceae bacterium
AGCGATTGTTAAAATAGCTAAGTTAAAAGTTGTTGAACCAACAATTGTGTCAATCACCATATTGTATTCTTTGTTGATACAAAGGTTAATGCAGCAAACAATTTCAGGTAACGAAGTTACCACACCTAATAATAGTGCTCCACCAAATGAAGCTTTTTCTTCAGTTCCAAAGACACTTGATCAATGATTAAAAATTAATGATTCAGATGTAAATGTTAGAAAGACACCACAAGCGATTAATGCTAAACTAACAGATACTAGCATGATAATAATAGAACGTAAACTAAAGCGAAACAATCTTGATTGTTTAGCTTGGTTAATTTCTGTCATTCCCTCGTCATTTTTAACTTTTGCATTTCTTGTTAAAAAGAATAAAGAAGTTACATAACTCATTAGAATGAAAATACTAACAAAGTTAAAACCGTGGAAAATAATTGCGGGAAAGAAATTTTCAATACACATTGCTAATAGCAAGAATAACGTTCCAACACCAGTAAAGATTAATGTTAATGTGTTAATTTGATCAGCTTGTTTTTTAATAAACATTCAAACACAAACCAACAAACATACGGCTAGAACAAAAATATCAAAGATATTGCTACCAACAATATCACCAAAGCCTAAACTTCCGGTTTTATGAACAAAAACAGAAGTAAGACAAGTTACCAATTCTGGTAAACTGGTTATTGCTCCAAGCATTACCCCAGCAACAACACCATCTGATAAACTAGCCTTTTCTTTGAAAATGACACACAATTTAGAAAGTAAAGTAGTGATTCCCACTACTCCAACCAATAAAATACAATAGAAAGAAATGGTTAATGGAAAATTTCCATTAAAAAAACTAATTATTGGATTCATCTAGTTTTTTGCCTTCTTCTATAGCATCTTGTTCAAGCTTTTCTAAAGCTTTACCAATCTTTTGTTGATTAATATCTTTCTTTTTCGCAGATCTTTTAATTCAAACAACTAAGAGAATTCAAACAATACCAATTAATAAAATTAATGAGCCAAATACTGCAAGCAGTATTACTCATTGTTCTTTAAATTCAAAACTATATAAAAATGTAAAAAGAAAAACAAGGACAAAGATTGATATACCAAGTACTTGACTGACATTTTTAACAGTTAATTTTGATAATAATTTGTTCTTGTTTTCCATAATTAGTTAGCTCTTAAGTTTAGTTTCTTAACTAATTCACGATATTTGTCAATATCTTTTCTCTTGAGATAATTCAATAATCCTCGACGTTTAGAGTTTTTTGCATACAAAGTTCTTTTGCTTGCAAAATCTTTTTGATTATCTTTTAAGTGATCAGTTAAAGATTTAATTTCAGCAGTAAGGATGGCAATTTGTACTTCGGTATTGCCAGTGTCCTTTGGACCCTTACCATACTCCTTAACCAATGTTTTTTTAGTTTCTTTTGAAACGGCCATATTCTTAATATGTCTCCTTATAATTTTCAACACTTTTTAATGTTATCGCTGCGACAGATAAAGCAATCATGTCTTAGGTTTAACGTGTTTAACTTATTATACTTTATTTAGCCAAAAGTATATATAATTATTAGACGAGTTATGGCGTTTATGGTGAAGTTGGCTAACACACCTGACTGTGACTCAGGCACTCGTGGGTTCAAGTCCCACTAAACGCCCCATAATGATAAAAATCGTTTTAGTTAACGATTTTTTTCTTTTTATATATAATAAAAAAACTTTTAACAATGAGTAAGTGTAGAATTAGAACAGCAACAAAACCAGTGCAAGTTGGTAATATCACCATTGGTGGTTACAACGAAATTGCCATCCAAACAATGACAACTTGTAAAACAAGTGATGTTGAAAAAACTATTAATGAAATTAAACAATTAACTAACTATGGAGCTAACTTAGTTAGAGTTGCTGTATTAGATGATAATGGTGCTAGTGCTCTAAAAGTAATTGTTAAGCAAACTAAAACACCAATTATTGCTGACATACACTACAATTATCAATATGCTTTAAAAGCAATTGATGCCAATGTCGCAAAGGTGAGAATTAATCCTGGTAATATTGGTTCTAAACCACAAGTATATGAAATTTTAAAAGCAGCAAAAGCTAAAGACATTGCCATTAGAATTGGTATCAATGGCGGAAGTTTAAAACTTGATCCAAAAGGATCACAAGTTGACCAATTAGTAAAATGTGCTTTTAATTGAATCAAATTTTTTGAAAAAAATAAGTTTGAAAAACTTATTGTTAGTATTAAACACTCAGATCCAAATATTACATATTTGGCAAATATAAAATTAGCAAAGAAATGTAAATGACCAATTCATATTGGTGTAACCGAAGCCGGACCAGAAAAACAAGCAATTGTTAAATCTTGTATTGCTTTAGTACCTTTACTAGTTAAGGGTATTGGTAATACCATTAGAGTTTCCATAAATGGAAATAGAAAACAAGAAATTAAAGTTGCTAAGACACTTTTAAATAGTATGAAATTCAATGTTCCTTACTATAACATTGTTGCTTGTCCACTATGTGGAAGAAATCAATATAACACCAATAAATGAGTTGAAGAAATCGACACTTATCTAGAAGATAAACATTTAGCAATCAAAATTGGGATTATGGGATGTATTGTTAATGGCCCAGGCGAAGCTAATGACTGTGATTTAGCCGTTTGTGTCAAAGATAAAGAAACTAGTTTCTTGTATGTCAATGGAACAATGAAACAAGAAATTAAAAATACAGATGTATGCAAAACATTAAAAGATCTGATAGATAAAAAATATAATGAAGCAGTAAAACAACATGAAAACGCTAACAAGTAAAGTAACAAAAGCACAATTTAAAAAGATTGATACGATGTATAAGTCTTTTAAACAAAAAGATTTGAAAAACGAAAATCTTTTAGCTTTTTATAAAACTAAAGACTTAGCTATTAGTGTTTTTAAAAATGGAACTTTACTATTACAAGGTGATGACTCTGCTATTTTAAATTTTGGTAAACAAACCACATCTTCTTCTACGAAGAAAGTTTTATCGAAAAATATTGATGGAACGATTGGTATGGATGAAGTTGGAACTGGTGATTACTTTGGACCAGTTGTTACTTGTGCATGTTATGTACCAAATGTTTCTCTTGACAAAGTCAAGGCATTAAAAGTTAATGATTCAAAAAAGATTGATGACCGACATATTCGTGTAATGGCTAAGCAATTGAAGAAAATTGTTTTATCTGAAACATGTATTTGCCAACCTGTTGTTTACAACAGAATCATTAATCAATTTGATAATAGTAATATGGTTAAAGCTATTTGTCATAATGATTCATTAACAAAGATAACAATCAAAATAAAAAATCAACATTACAAGGTAATCCTTGATCAATTTGTTGCTAGAAATAACTATTACAATTATTTAAAACAAGCAAAGATTAAACCAGCTTATATTGATGTTATTGAAATGAAAGCTGAAAGCAAATATATATCTGTAGCGTGTGCCAGCGTAATAGCGCGCGATGCCTTTTTAACCCAAATGGACAAGCTATCAGCTAAAGCTGGAGTTAAGTTACCACGTGGTGCTGTAGAAAAAGACAAGATTATTTCGGCTGGTAAGCAAATTATCAAAAAAGCAAAGCTTGCTGAATTTGCTAAACTTCATTTTGATTCAATCACTGGTGAAATCTTAAAAAAGTAATTAATATCTAACTTTGACTAAACAAAGGCCACAAGCAGGAGCTTTATAAACTGCTTGGCCTTTTTTTGGTGTTGCTAATCACATTTTTATCTGAGATAAATCAATCTTATTTTCATTTAGTGCAAGCATTGACCCAACCATCATTCTCACTTGGCTTCTTAAGAAACCAGTACCTGTAATGCTTATTTTTACTAAATCTTTATGTTTACTAATTTTTATATTAGTAATTTTTCTCACTAAGCTTTCACCGCTTCGTTCGTCTGTTGAGAAAGATAAAAAATTGTGTTGACCTAAAAATACTTTGTTTGTCTTTTTTACTTTACTAATATTAAGTGGTTTATTATATTGATAGATATGTGACGATGACACGGCATCTTTAATCGGTGATATATTTATTGAATAAATATACGTTTTGTTCTTTGCATCAAAGCGAGCATTAAAATTCTTTTGTGCTTTTTTGATTTTGACTATTCGAATATCATAAGGTAAAGCTTTATTTAAA
>JAZLIV010000067.1:0-5355 GCA_045617545.1 Mycoplasmoidaceae bacterium
GAATCCTTACATTTAATCAAATCTTCGATTTGTCCTGTGGCAACAATCTTACCACCATTAACACCAGCAAGTGGTCCTACGTCAATTAGATAGTCTGCTGCTTTCATTGTGTCTGTATCATGTTCAACAACAATCAATGAGTTACCTAAGTCTCGCATTGCTTTCATTGTGTTGATTAGTTTTTGGTTGTCCTTTTGGTGTAAACCAATAGATGGTTCATCAAGCACATATAACACACCTGTTAAACTACTACCAATTTGAGCAGCCAATCTAATTCTTTGGTTTTCACCACCAGATAGTGTTCCCGCTGATCTTGACAAAGTCAAGTAATCAAGACCAACGTTAATCAAAAATTCTAAACGGTTAATAATTTCTTTTAGAACTTGTTTACCAATTTGTCTTTCAGTTTCATTTAATTCAAGACTTAAGAATCAATCATGCATTTGTGCTACTGACATATCACAAACATCCATAATTGATTTTTTATTAATTTTTACCGACAAAGCTTTTTCATTTAATCGGTGACCATGACATTTCTTACATGGTTTTTCAACCATGTACATTCCATAAAATTCACGAGCCATTTCTGAATTTGTTTCTAAATGACGACGTTTAATCGTTGCTAAGACACCTTCAATGTAATCGTTGTAAGAATATGTTTTATATGAAGCTGATTTAGCAACAACTTCAATTGGTTCATCAGAACCTCACATCATTAGATCAATTTCTCTACGAGAAAGATTTTTGATTGGTTTATTACGATCAATGTGGTAGTGTTGTAATAAAGCAGAGAACTTTTGTCATTCTAAGTTTTTACTATCCATTGTGTTCTTAAACCATCTAATTCCACCTTCGTTAATCGATAGATTACGATCAGGAATCATTCGATCTTCATCAGGTTCATAAACAAAACCTAATCCCTTACATTCTTCGCAATAGCCAGTTGGTGAATTGAATGAAAATAATCTAGGTTCCATTTCAGGAATTGAAAAACCACAGACTGGACAAGAGTGATTTTTAGAATATAAAGTATCGGCTTTGCCATCCCAAATAACAACTTTGTTGTTACCATGTTTTAAACACGTTTCAACTGCTTCAGTTAAACGCTCATGAGTTTGGTTATCTTCATTTAAAATAATTCGGTCAACAATTATGTCAATGTAATGGAATTTGTTTTTGTCTAATTCAATCTTATCATCTAATGAATAGATGATTCCATCGATTCTTACCCGTAAAAATCCATCTAATTTTAGTTTGTTTAATTCTTTGGCAAAAGTTCCTTTTTGCTTAAAAGCAATTGGGGCTAAAATTTGAATTTTGCTTTCCAATTTATAGTCAAGATAAATTTTATCAACAATTTGTTTAGTTGTTAAGGTTTTGATTGGTCCATGTCCTTTGGGACAGTATGGCACACCAATTCTTGCTCACAATAATCTTAAATAATCATAAATTTCTGTAACTGTACCTACGGTAGATCGTGGGTTATTACTAGTTGTTTTTTGATCAATGGAAATAGCTGGTAATAAACCTTCAATTGAATCAACATCCGGTTTATCGTTGTTACCTAGAAACTGTCTAGCATAACTAGACAACGATTCAAGATATCGTCTTTGCCCTCCGGCATAAATGGTATTGAAAGCTAAACACGATTTACCTGAACCAGATAGACCAGTCATAACCACTAGTTTATTCTTAGGAATAACAACATTAACATTTTTAAGGTTGTTTTGTCTTGCTCCCTGAACGTAAATATTATTGTGTAAGTCTTGTTTTGCCATAATTAATAATATTAATAACTCATATTTTTAAAAATATAACATAGTTATATTTATTAAAAGGATACTAAAATAATTCTTATAGAATTATTTTAATTCCCCTTTAATAATTTTTGTTGAAATTTACATAGGTAAAACCTATGTATTTTTTTATATATATTTTAAATATAAATAATATCTATAATTTAAACATGAATAAGAAACAAACAGTGGTATTAGGATTATCAGGCGGAGTGGATTCTGCTGTTTCTTGTTATTTACTTTTAAAACAAGGCTATAAAGTTATCCCAGTTTTTATGCAAAACTGAGATACTGTTATTAATAACGATATCAAAGGTCACAAGAAAAAACTGCCTGATGGTTGTGAAAGTAATGTTGATTATTTGGATGCAAAAAAAGTTGCTAAATTTTTCAAACTTAAATTACACAAAGTGGAATTTATCAAGCAATATTGAGATGATGTTTTTAAATACTTTATCAAACAATATAAAAAATCATTAACGCCTAATCCAGATGTGTTATGCAATAAATACATTAAGTTTGAAGCATTTAGAAAATATGCTTTAAATTGCTTTAAAGCAGATTATATTGCTACTGGTCATTATGCAGCAATCAACAAAAACAGAAATGGAACATTTCTTTTAATTCCTAGAGACAAGACAAAAGATCAAACATATTTTCTATCTGACTTAAACCAAACGCAATTGAAAAATGTAATTTTTCCTTTAGCTAATTACACCAAAGAAGAAGTAAGAAAAATAGCTAGAAGAATAAAATTACCTAACTGAGATCGTAAAGACTCTATGGGAATTTGTTTTATTGGCAAAAGAGAATTCAAAGAATTCTTATCTAACTATATTCCAAATCAACCAGGAAGAATAGTAGATATTAAAACTAGAAAGATAGTAGGTAACCACATTGGAACAATGTATTACACTTTAGGCCAAAACAAAGGTTTAAGCTTATCAGGACAAAATGCCAAGTATTTTGTTTGTGGCAAAAATGTTAAAACAAAAACAATTTATGTTTGCACCGCTACAGACAAAGATAAATATCTTTCTTCAACAAAATGTTTACTAGGTTCAATTAATTTTATTAATCCCATTTCAGCTAAATCATTAACTAACTTAAAAGTTAGATTTAGACATTTACAAAAACTTATATCTGTTAAGTCTTTGAAAAAGACTAATGGTAAATGAATTCTAACATATAAAAAGTCATTATCTGTTACACCGGGTCAATATGCAGTTTTATATAAAAATAAAACTTGTCTTGGTTGTGGAGAAATAAAAGAGATAATTAAATAGTATGGGCAACACATGAACAACAAATAAAATAAGACGCGCATGATTAGACTTTTGAAAGTCTAAACAACATTTTGAAGTCCCTTCAAAGTCGCTTATTCCAGTTAATGACCCATCATTAATTTGAATCAACTCTGGTGTTGCTACTTTAAAAAAATACTTTAGCGGAAAGGAAAATCCACCTTCACCACGTTTGGTTAATAGCCAAAAGGCTATTAGAACTAACGACATTGAAAATGTTGGTCTAACATCTAGACATCATACATTCTTTGAAATGTTAGGTAACTTCTCCATTGGTGATTACTTTAAAAAAGAAGCTATCACTTGAGGATTTGAATTACTAACAAAAGTATTTAACTTTCCATTAGATAAACTGTATTTTACAGTTTACAAAGATGATCAAGATGCTTATGACATATGAATCAAATTAGGCGTTGACCCAACTCATATTGCCAAATGCGATAAAGATCGAAACTTCTGAGATGTTGGCCAAGGACCATGTGGTCCATGTACCGAAATTTATTATGATCGTGGCCAAAAATATGATCCAAAAAATAGAGGGATTGAATTATTTCAAAAAGATATTGAAAACGATAGATATGTTGAAATATGGAATATTGTTTTTAGCCAATTTAACAATGATGGTCATGATCACTACAGTGAGCTTGCCCATAAAAACATCGATACCGGTTGTGGACTTGAAAGATTAGCATGTGTCTTACAAGATACACCAACTAACTTTGAAATTGATATTTATCAAGACATTATCAATACTATTAAACAACTAGTTGACAAGGATAAATATCCTTACAACCCCGAAGCAGCTGATAGCAAGCAAATTGCAATTAACCGTGCTTATCGTGTTATTGCTGACCATATTAAAGCTTGCACATTTGCTGTGGCTGATGGTGTTATACCATCAAACACTGGCCGAGGATATATTATTCGTCGTTTGATTAGACGAGCAGTAGTTTATGGAGCAAAAGATTTAAACATCGGTGACAAAATTGTTCCAGTTGTTGTTCCAGCTGTTATTACAGCAATGGAAGATTACTATCCATATTTATCAAAACAAAAAGACTATATTATTAAAGTTCTTCTAGAAGAAGAAATTAAATTCAAGAAAACAATTTTAAAAGGTCTTGAATTATTTAATCATGCTGCTAAAAATGACATTATTCCTGGTGATGTAGCTTTCAAGCTACATGACACATATGGTTTTCTAATTGAACTAACTGTTGACATGGCAAAACAAAAAGGTGTCAAAGTTGATTTAAAAGGATTTAAAGAATGTCAAAAACAACATTCTGTTGTTTCTAAAACAAATGTTCCAATCAAAGCGATGGATGTCCAAAATGCATCTTTGATGGATTTTAAAAAACCTTCAATCTTTGATTACGATAGTAATGAGTGTGATGCAAAAGTCATTGGTATCTTTGATCAAGACTTTAATCCGGTTGAACATGTAATTGCTGATAAACACAATTGAATTGTGTTAGATAAGACGGTTGTCTATGCAACCAGTGGTGGCGAAGTTAGCGACTGAGCCTTTTTAGAAGTTAATGGTGCTAAACTAAAAGTTTATGACACTATCAAAGGACCAAATGGACAACACTTCCATTCCATTATTCCGGTTAAAGGTTTGGAAATTAAACTTAATGATAAAGTTCATGTAAGTCTTGACTTACAAGCTAAAGCAATTATTGCTGCTACACATACAACTGAACATTTAGTTCAAGCAGCATTAAAGAAAGTTATTGATGTAAACATCAAACAAATGGGAGCTTTAAAAACTCACCACAAACTAACTTTTGATTTCCAACATCCAACTAAACTAACTGACAAACAGTTAGATGATATTGAAGCGTTAGTTAACAAATGAATTAAACAAAGTTTACCAGTAACCACTTATCAAAAAACTTTAGAAGAAGCTCAAGCAATGGGTGCTTTAGCTTACTTCGAAGAAGTCTATGCCAAAGTTAAAGGCAAATTAAGAGTTATTAAAGTTGGCGATATTTCTTTAGAAATATGTGGTGGTAGACACGTTACTAACACAAGTCAAATTGAACAATTCCATATTTTAAAAATAACTTCTAAAGGTTCTGGTGCTTGAAGAGTTGAAGGAATTGTTACTAACCACAATACCGAGGTTACTATTAATGAACTTAATAGTCAATTGCAAGGAAAACTAGATTTAATAAAAAAAGAAATTAATGAATCAGGTTTTGATAATAAAGAATTCATTAACAAAGTTAATAGTGTTAAATTAACAAAAC
>JAZLIV010000068.1:0-2086 GCA_045617545.1 Mycoplasmoidaceae bacterium
AATCGACAAGAATTGTTTGAACAGGCTTGTTTAGATTATGAAAAAACATTTCAATTAGTTTATAAACTAAATGGAGAGAAATACTAATGATTGGTTTAATTGTTGCAGAAAAAACTGAAACTAATAATTTGGTTAAAACTATTAAAGCCAAAGTTATTGAGTTTAACGGGGTGAGATATTACATTGGTAATATCAATAACAAACAAGTGGTTGTTTGTTTTTGTGGTGTTGGCAAAGCCAATGCTGCTATGACGGCAATGAATATGATTATTAACTTTCAAGTTGATAAGATTTTCAATATTGGTTTAGCTGGAGCATGCAAAACAAATATTAAACCAGGAGCAACTTTAATTGCTGATGCTTTGGAATATGATGATGTGGATATGACTGCATTTAATTATCAATTAAATCAATTAACTGATGAACCGTTAAGATATGAAGTAAGAAAAGAATATGTTGACTTTTTAAAGTCAATCATTAAAGAACCAATTGTTGGAACAATTGCCACAGGAGATGTTATTGTTAGTTTGCATAACATTGAAGCATACCCGTCTTTAGGAAATAAAGATGTGGTTGGGTTTGACATGGAAGCTTGTGCTATTGCACAAGTATGCAACAAGACGCATACTGATTTTATGTGTGTGAAAATCGTATCTGATAATATTTCATACGATGATACCAGTCGCAACCAATATGACACTAATTTTAAAACACTATCTAAGCATATTGAAACAATATGTTTAAAAGTTTTAGAATATTATTCTAAATAAAATAATGTATATATTTAAATGATAATCATATATATAATAGCACTATGAACACTAACCAAATTCCACCAACAGTAGAAGAAAAAGCAGAAAGTAAAGGTTTCTTTACTAAACGTAATATTGTTATTATCGTTTTATTAACGATTGTATCGTTAGGTTTAGCTGCTATTACTTTATTTGTTGTGTTTGACGTGGAAATGTGAAAAACATTCTTTGTTAATATCGGTCACGGTTTGACCATAAACTTTGGTACCTTATGATTGACAATCTTGGCTTGTTTTGCGCTAATCAATATTGCTTACAATATGATTCCAATCTGAGTGAGATTAAAACAGATGGGCATTAAAATTAGATGATGGCAATGGTTTTGTTTCTCTTTATCCATTTCGTTTTTAAAAGCTGTAACACCGGCAAACTTCATATATGATCCATATACTGTTTTTTGACTAAAAACTCAAGGAGTTTCAACTTCAAGAGCAACAAGCATTATGTTTAGCAATGCTTTGATGTGGCAATCAGCAGTATTGTTAATTCATATTCCTAGTTTTATATTAATTCTAACTAGAGGTGGGCTACATGGTGTTGACGGAACTTTATTGATCGTTTTTATGTCAATTGGTTTATTGATTGATATAATAGGCGTCTTAGTTATGGTATTATTATGCTTTTCTAAAAAAGCACATTATGTTATTTCGTTATTATTCAATTGAATAAAAAAGAAATTACATTTAAAATACCATTCAAAAGCTGAAATTATTGAAAAATACCAAAACAAAGCAACTTTAAAAAGAGAAGTAATTGATTATTACAAAGATTGATCTACAACATTGATTATTTTATTTGTTTTGGTTGCATATGAATTAATCGTCTACTTTACTTTGTCTGCTTCAATGGCGTTATTAAATAATCAAGATGACATTCATTATACGTTTGACCCTGCCTATGTGTTCCACAGCGCAAATATGGCATTTAATGCTACGAGAATAATTTTTACTCCTGCTCAACAAGGCATACTTGAATGATCGTTATTGAGAATGCTTAAATCTTTAGGTGGTATTAGTCCCGACTTAGGTGATGATACAAAACATTTTGTGGAACAAAGTATTGTACTTTGAAGAACATTCTTTACATATATTCCGGCTGTTTTGGGCTTGATTGCTTTTGGAACATTAACCGGTATTCAAGTTCGTTCTTATAAAAAGAACAAAAGTGGTTTTATCACAGATAAGTATGAATAAACAAATAACAATTGTTGGTTGCGGTATTTCTGGCGCAACATTAGCTAATGTTCTTGCTAATAAAGGTTGAAAAGTAACAAT
>JAZLIV010000069.1:0-7744 GCA_045617545.1 Mycoplasmoidaceae bacterium
CCGATCTGGTGATCCAGCGAAATTAACTGCTTCAAATGCTAAAGCTAAAAAAGAACTTAAATGAAAAGTGCAACATGATTTAGCTTCAATGATTAAATCTGATTATAAGTTTAGAAAGAAATATTGTAAGTAGTACTTACATAGGAGCATATCATGATTAGACTTGAGACAAAGTTTGTTAAAAGCATAAATAAAAGACAAATAATTAAAAAATATCAACCAAAGATTGCAACAATCATTTCAAAGCTTAAAAGCAAAAAAGCTTTAGGCTGTGAAAAAACTGGTTGAATTAATTATTGAAATAAAGATCATAATAAAGAACTTAACCTTATGGTTAAGAAAGCTAAAAAATGACAACAAATGAAAATCAAAGATGTTGTTGTTATTGGTATTGGTGGTAGTTATTTAGGTGTTAAAGCTGGAGTTGATATGTTATCAGCTTTAGGAAAAACCAAAATGAATGTTCATTGATTGCATAACATGAATCATAACTATTTATTAGGTACTTTAAATAAATTACAAAATAAAAAATTTGCTATTATTGTTATTTCAAAATCAGGAACAACACTTGAACCAGCTATTGCATTTAATTTATTTAGAAATAAATTAATGGCATCAAATAAAAAAGCCAATGAATTAATTGTTGCTGTTACTGATAAACAAAAAGGTACACTTCATGATTTAGCAACTAAAAATAAATGAACGATTTTAGTTATTCCTAATGATATTGGTGGAAGATATTCTGCTTTAACTCCAGTTGGAATGTATTTGTTTATCTTATTAGGATTTGATTACAAACAAATCATTAAAGGTGCATCTGATGCTTCAAAGCACTTCTTAAATAAAGATTTAAAAGTTAATGATGCTTTAACTTATGCTTGTTATCGACATTATTTAAAAATTAATGAACATAATCAAATAGAAAACTTTATTGTTTATGATCCAAGCTTACACATGTTGACATGTGTATATCAACAACTATTTGGTGAATCAGAAGGAAAAAATCATCGTGCTTTATATCCGGTTGGTAGCCTTTTCACTTCTGATTTACACTCAATTGGTCAATATTTACAAGATGGAACAAGAAACTTCTTTGAAACAACACTATATGTTAAAAAACCAGTTTATGATGTAACTTTAAAAACAAAAAATAGTCATGATAACCTAGGTTATCTAAATAATATGAAATTAAGTTATATCAACCAAGTCGCTTTTACATCAACTGTCAAAGCTCATGCAATTGAAGGAAACGTTGATAACTTAATTATCTATGTTGATAAAAATGATGGCTATCACTTTGCTTATCTATATATGTTTATTTGTTTTGCTGCTATGACCAGCGCTTATCTATTAGGAGTTAATCCGTTTGACCAACCCGGGGTAGAAATTTACAAAAAACGAATTAATCGAGTATTAAAAAAATAGGTTTAACCTATTTTTTATTTTTTCTTGGATATAAGATTGATCTAACATGTTCGTATTCAGGAGCAGAGCAGATAATCTCATAGAAGTTATTTGGTTTAAGACTAATGTTACCAACTAACATTCCATCAACACCATTGATACTTAAAATTTCTTTTGTTTTTCCAGTAATGAACGAACCACCATATAAGACGTGAACTTCTTTTCCAGTTTTATCATCATATAAGTCGGCAATTGCTTTTCTAATGAATTTTGTCATTTTAACAATCCAATCATGACTGTTAGCATGTTTATTAACTTCTCAAGTTGGTTCATAAACAATGATTACTTGTCTAACTTCATCAACCGTTAATTCACGCATACTGTTCATGATTTGTAACATCACAACCTTTTTAGTTTTTCCGGCTTCAAATTCTTCTTTGGTTTCACCAACACACAAAATTGGTCGCATTCCAGCTTTTAATAAAACTCTAATGCTATCACGACAGAAAGTATCGTTAACATTTAAGTACTTTCTTGTTTCACTATGACCAACCATGGCATAGTTAACATTGTATTCATGCACTTGGTCATAAGAGATTTGACCAGTATAGTCACCATTACGGTGTGGGGCAACATGTTGGGCAACAACCGCAATGTTTTTACCCATTAAACCTTGCACTGGTAATAATCCCATTAATGATGGGGCAATAGCGATAATAAAGTTAAGTTTCTTTAAGACCTTATCTCTTTTTGCTAACAGGTTGTATTCGATTGCATAGTATTTAATGTCATTATATTTTTTATTGGTTTTTCAGTTAGCAATAAAAATTTTATTATTACGCTTAGATAAATAATCCTTAATTTGATTTTGTTTAATCATCTTTCGGCTTATTTTATTTTTTTTGTTTACAATTTTGCGTAATACTTTTTTACTCTTTTTCATAATTAAAGATTATATAATAATGAACTAATTAGCAAAGGAAAATATTAATGAGTGGTGAATCAATAGCTTTTCTCATCAGTGGGATTGTTTCAGCCCTAGGGCTGATTGGGGCAATTTTAGGTTATGGTTGAAGAAGGCAACATCCTTATACAACCATGGATCTAGAACGATCTAACTGATTTACACGATGAATTAAAAGTAACTTCAATATGTTTATGTGACTATTGATGCTAATTATTCTACTTATTACAATAGCTTTCTTTGCCATGTTTGCTAGCTCATTAAATAATTAGGAGAAAGATATGATTAAGGTTTTATGTCCAGTCGATGGTGAAGTAATCATCAATAAAAAGATTCCTGATGCCACATTTAGTCAAAACCTAATGGGACCAACATTAGGTATTATTCCTCATAGTAAAAACTTCTATGCACCAATCAGTGGTGAAGTAGAAATTATGAGTGGTCATGCTTATGGTATTAAAGCTTCTAATGGTGTCCAAATCCTTGTCCATATTGGTATTGATACAGTTAAGATTGATGACAAAACTAAAGCAAAAATTTTTAAACACAAAGCTAACCAAGGTGATAAAGTTAATGCTGGACAATTAATGGTTGTTGCTGATCTTGATGGCATCAAGAAATGTGGTTATAGCATTGTTACACCAGTATGTGTCATTGGTGATTCGGTTGAAAATAAAAACGTTACTTATGAAAGTATCGGTCCAACCAATAAAGAAGAACTTTTATTTAAAGTAAGTTAAAAAATATAGAGGTTGGCCTCTATATTTTTGGTAATAGTTCATTAATGTGATTTTTGATGATATCAGCTTTTGTCCCAAAGACTGCATAGACGGCTGTTGGTGATATTTTCATGACACCTTTAGCACCTAATTGTTTTAGTTTGTCAGCATTGACGCTATTTGCTGAGACAACTTCAACTCTTAGTTTGGTAATACAAGCATCAACACTTGTGATGTTAGCTTTACCACCATAAGCATTAATGACATCATAAGCTAATTGCTCTTGGATATTTAATTTAGGAACATTAGCAGGTTTTGCACCTTCTGGAGCATTAATTTGTGTCTTGCCTTTATAATCAGTTTTTGTAAACATCTTGTTTTCTGAACCTTGTCTACCTGGTGTTTTAATATCATATCGTTTGATATATCAAACAAAGAAGAAGAAGTAGATAACAGCTAATGGTCCACCAATTAATGGAGCAATTCAACATCTTGCTCCTGCCCCCATTGAGTCAGGCAAGATACCATAAATAGCAAAGTCAATAAATCCACCAGAGAATGATAAACCACAATGTGCACCCAAAACGTTCATTAGTCAGAATGAAATAGCACAGCCAATTGCATGGAAAGCAAAATACAATACTGGTGCTAAGAACAAGAATGTAAATTCTAATGGTTCAGTAATACCAGTTAAGAAACAAGTTAAGGCTGATCCAATAACAGTTGACATTGCGACTTTACGACCATTACCTTTTGGCGCAGCCATGACTATACCTATGGCAGCAGTTGGTAAGGCAAATAACATGAAAGGATATTTACCTTGCATATATTGTCCAGGGTTAACACCTTTAAAGGCATCAGCAATATTTGTAAATGTTAGCTTAACTGTTGTGCCATTTTCTAAAGTGACAACCTTACCAACCAATCCGTTAATGAATGCTCAACAGTTTTGGTCACCAACAATAGATGTTACTTCAGAATAAGCTGAACCCGCAAATTGTTGTCAAGTTATAGTATGTCCATCAACCAAAACATTAATGCCATCGATCTTCATTGTTTCGGTAATAATCATTTGACCACCAGCAGATGTTTGTCATAGTGGAATATAGAAAGCATGGTGTAATCCGGTTGGAACCAATGCTCTTTCAGTAAAACCAAAGATTAATGAATTAATACCAAACGGTAAGCTACCAGCAGCAACACCAAATTTGTATAGAGCTAAACCAAATAATGGTCAAATTAAACAGAAAATGAAAGAAACAACCAAGGCTGAAACAAAAGTAATAATTGGAATAAATCTAACACCACTAAAAAATCCTAAGATTTGTGGTAATTGAATATTTTTATATTTGTTATATAAAAAGGCCGTTAAAGCACCAATGGTAATACCACCAAACACGGATGTTTGGAACGACTGGATACCAATGTTGTTCGTGACGACAGCATTAAAGATTTGTGGAGTAAAGACACTACTACCTTCTTTAAAGTGATAGAACAAGATCCGGGCATTAATCAAAAGACCTTCATCATTAAATTTAATATCAGAAATTAAGGCTGATTGCAACGCACAGAATGATAATCAACCAACAAAGGCTGCTAATCCAGCCACACCTTTATCATTAGCAAAGGTGATGGCAATAGCCACACAGAATAATAATGCTAGGTTACTAAAGACAGCATCTCCTGGTACCTTTAGAATTCTTCCAAAGATCTCAAGTCAATGAATTGCATGATCTTGTGCTTGGGTAACTAAAGCACTACCAATTCCTAAAAATAAACCAGCAATTGGTAACATTGCAATTGGCAACATTAGACCACGTGATAATTTACCAATAATGCCTTTAAATTTATTTGGTTTCTTAGCTCCAGCATAACGATCAGGAGATTTCGCACCAAATTTTCTGATAGTGCGGATTGACACACTATCTTTATTTTTTATCGGCTTTAATGTATATTCATTACGATAATCATCAAAGGTTTTAAATTGCGTTTGCAGTTGCATAATAATACTTATGTATTATTAAGTATATAGTAAAAAAGATAAAGTATTGTGATAAAGAAAATAGAAGTTTATCTATTAAATTATGGTTTTGCCTATTTAACCATTAGTTATGCCTTCTTTACTGGGCGATATCAATTAATAATTGCTAGACTACATGAAGCCATCATGCAGATGTATGAAGCAAATGTTGATCAACAATTAAATGCTTCAGGAGTAAAACCACTATATTGTCCGGTTGTTGCTGTTAAAGCTCAGGTAATAGCAGTTGATGCATCACACAATATATATAACCATCAAGTAAATTGATAACCTTTAATCATTGGGACAATGTTTGCCAAAACGAACATTAAACTTAATGATTCAAAAATAGTAATGAAATAAGGTTTGGGTTCAGTTTGACTACCACCTGATCAAAACTTATAGAATCAATCAAATTGTTCCATTCATGCTCATAAGAATGAAAGACCAACAAATATTGTTATGTAAATAACAACTATTCACCATTTAAATTCTTTTGGCTTAATTTTACCTTCATCATTAGCACTATGTTTCCACATAATTAAAGAAACAATTCTGGTAATGATGTTTACCCCTTGCATAATCATCAGACCATAGAGATTCTTCTTTCAGGATATAGCAAGCAAGAATGAAGCAGCAACAATTCCTAATAATGGACAAATTATTCTTTTTTGTGAACCAGCATAAATAAACATGATCAATAAAATTGAAGAAAACAATGTTAATCATGTAATTCAATCAGATGCTTCTGATGGAAATAGACAAAGTTCAATAATGAAAATAGTTAAACAGATTCCACAACCTGTTCATAAAAAGATATGTTCAATTAAAGATAAATCTTTAATGAAGTTTTGTTTTTTAACAAAATCTGAAAAACTTTTTGCTTTCATATTTTAATTATTATAAAAGAAAAGCTGCATTTAACCTCTATGATCATTAAAAATATAAAATAATTGTGTAAATATATAATATTTGTGTAGTTATGAAAAAGAAAAACATTATTAAAAAAATAAGTGCAGTTGCAATTGGTGCTAGTGGGCTATTGCCAATTACTTCATGTGGTTATCACAAGTGCACAATAATCAAAGATTATTTAGCTGAAATTCCTGTTTATAAAAAACTAGACTATAACTATGCTCAGGAATATTTTAAAACCAATCCAATTAAGGCTGGTGGATGTTCAGCTGTAGTTAAAGATATTGATTCAACAGCAAGTTCACACTTAATTGTTGGAAGAAATATGGATTTTGCTTTTTCAAAGAAATGTGCATATATTGTTAGAACCGCTGAACCAAATAAATATAAAACATTAGGTCTTGCATATGCAACAGCTGATGTTTCTCCTGATTTTAATGATGTTGAAAAACATGGAATTACTAACAAATGATACAAGATTGCACCATTTTTCTGTACTGATGTTATTAACGAAAAAGGTTTATATTGTGAAATTGACATGCGAAACATCGAAAAGAATAAAGATGGCTCAAGTAAATTTAGATGTTCAGGAACAAACCCATCAACTGGGGTTGATGTTCACATGGTGGCTTTAACTCGTTTTATTGTTAATAACTGTAAAGATGTTAAAGAAGCAATTGATTATGTACAGAATAACATTAATGTTTATAACAAAGAAGAAGATTGAAACTTTTCTTTTATGTTAGCTGATGCTAGAGGTAACTATGGTTTATTAGAATTTGGTTACAATAAAGTTTATTGAAAACAAGGACAAAGTGCCCAAACTAATTACTTTTTAAATGGTAAATTGGCTGATGATAGCAAACAAAAATTTGGTATTGGTCGATACCAATATATTCTAGAGAATTTACCAAATGTAGAAGATAGCTTAGGGATGTATGACTTAATGAATCAATTAAGTTATTCTAATGTCTATAAAGGACGAGAATGTCCATTTGACATGAGATCTGAAGCTTATGAAGTTCTAGGGATGACTTATGAAGAAGTAATGGATCCAGAAAGGGAAGAAGAAGTTTATGGAAAAATAGATAAACTTCTTGCTCAATTGAAAGAAATGTCCGAAGAAGAAAAAAGAAAGCTACCTTGATATTGACAATCAACATTTACTAATGTTGTTGATATACCAAGCAGATCATTCCATCTTCGAATATTTGAAAACGAAGACTATATCTTTGATTTAAAACTTTAGGTAAAAGAAAAAACTAGGACTTTCGCCCTAGTTTTTCCATTAAAGCAACGTCTTTCTATTCTCCCCATTTGGGTACATTCGACTTCATCGGGCTTGACTTCTGTGTTCGGGATGGGAACAGGTATTTCCCCGACAATATTAATACTATACATTAGATCCTATGGTTTAAATGATGAGCATTAGCTCATCACGATTAACATTCGTTAATCGTCATAGGGACTAACTGTGATATTTTTATATAATTATTTTATGAGTGTTAAAATAACCAAATTAAACAAGTACTTTGGAAAAAATCTTGTTGTTAAAGATTTGTCATTATCTATCCCAGATAACGGAATTTTTGCATTATTGGGGTTAAATGGTGCGGGAAAAACCACATCAATTAATATCATTTGTTCTATTATTAAGAAATCTAGTGGTGAAGTGATTATTAATGGAGCAGACATTAGTAAAGAAAATAAAAAAGTAAAAAG
>JAZLIV010000070.1:0-4520 GCA_045617545.1 Mycoplasmoidaceae bacterium
TTTACTTAATTCATTAACTATTGTTAATTCATCTTGTTTTTGTAAATTTTCAAGATCTAATCTATTTTCTAAAATGTCTAATGTAATTTTTCTAATTAAGCCAGCTTTATCTTGACCAACAATAGCTGATAATTCATCAAAACTTATTGAATTAATATTTTTTGGTTTAATTCTTTTAGCTTTAGAAAGCAATTGATTTCATTTATCAACAACTGCAGAATTATTTTCATTTTGACTAATAATTGTATGAATTAATCCTGGATATAGTTTTTTTGACACTCGTACAAAAAACGGAATATCGGCATTAACAAAATTAGTCATAGAAGGATGTTTTTGCAAAAAATCTCTGACTATTTTTTTATCAATTTCAATTTGTTTGAAATATCGTTTTTTCATAATACAAGTATTATGAAAATTATATAGGTTTAACTAAAAATTAAATAAAAAAACCAGGACTTGCCTGGTCATATGTCCTTATTGGAGCGGGTAATGGGAATCGAACCCACATTAATAGCTTGGAAGGCTATAGTTCTACCATTGAACTATACCCGCAACAATGGTGCTGAAAGAGGGACTTGAACCCTCACGATATTGCTATCACAGGATTTTAAGTCCTGTGCGTCTACCATTCCGCCACTTCAGCATAAATGGTGCCCCACCGGAGACTCGAACTCCGGACCCCTTCATTAAAAGTGAAATGCTCTACCACTGAGCTAGTGGGACTAATTGGCTGGGTAGGTTGGATTCGAACCAACGCATGTCAGAATCAAAATCTGATGCCTTACCGCTTGGCTACAACCCAATTAATGGTGGACAGAAGTGGATTTGAACCACTGAATCCGAGGGAGGCTGATTTACAGTCAGCTGCGTTTGGCCGCTTCGCTATCTGTCCATTAACTGCACGTATTTTTTTAACGTGCTTTATATTATATCTTATAAGCGAGATATTTTAAGGATTTTAACTTTGTAAGGTTTCTCTACACCTTTGATCTCAACAATCTGTCCTTCTTCATGGTCTAAAACGGCCATTGCTAGAGGAGAAACGTTAGAAATTTTGTCCTGGTCTGGATCAGCTTCTACTTCACCAACAATTGCATATTCATATGTTTCATCATCAGACATGTCAAGGATTTTAATTTTAGTTCCGACCTTAACTTTGTTAGCTGCTTTTTTTGATGATTTTTCATCAATAATTTCAGCAAAGTTTAGAATGTTTTCATATTCCTTAATTCGTGCTTCAATTTCAGCTTGTCTATTTTTTGCTGCATCATAGTCAGCATTTTCAGAAAGGTCACCTTGTTCACGTGCTTCTTGAATTGCTTTAATAACTTTTGGACGTTCTTCTTGAATTAAACGTTCAAGTTCTTTTTTAATTTCTGCTTCTTTTTCTTTTGTTAAAAGTATTTTATCAGCCATAAGTTATTCTCCTTGTTCTGCTCATTGACAATCACTGAATGCATATGAACGGTATGTGATTGTGTCGGGGTCGCCTAAATATGAATGATAATTGAGATAAATCGTTTTATCATTAGGATCAGAACTATTTTGTTCATAGAAGAAACTGCCAGATGCTTCCGAATCTACTGGATAATCTTTACCGTTTAGATTAAATGAGAATATATAAGAGCCTTCAACCAATTCATCATTTCAATCTTTTAAATTTATTTCTTCATTAGCTTGGATAACAATGCTAGCAATAAAATCATAGAAAATAAATTGTTTTTTATCTCACATCATTGATTCTATTTGTGAAGGGTCTTCTATAATTTGTCTTTGCGCTTTTGGTGCTCTAATCTTGGCAGCACTTTTTACTTCTTTTGGTTTGTGATAATTACGATCATCCTTGTCACGACAGTTGACGTGATCAGCATAATTAAAAAGATAATCTTTTTTACTACAACCACAAGAAACAGTAGTAGGTACTACTGTGGATACAATTGCAATTGATGATATAGCTGTTAAAAGTTTTGTTTTTAGTTTCATTATTTCTTTGCTTTTTTATTTGCTGCTTTAGCATTTCTTGATTTAATTCTATTTGCTTTATTTCTGTGAATAATACGTTTTCTGCTTAAACTATCAGCAGTAGCATATAAAGCATTTAAATCTTTTTTGTCACCAGATGAACGAACTTTTTTAGTATTGTTTTTTAGTTTGTCCAATGCATTTCTGTTAGCTGCATGTTTTTTATCTGATTTTTTCTTTGTTTTTATGTTTGATTTAATGTTTGCCATTGTATAAATCCTTATTTTTTTGTTTTATAATTATAATACATATTTTAATGTAAATAAAATATAATTAGAAAACTTATAGGAGGTAGCTTATGTTAGGGTCTTTTATGCCAATACTATTAATTGTTATAGTTGGTATAGCTGTTTATGCTTGATACAAAAAAAGAAAAGCTAATCGAGAAGCTAACCCCTTTTTATCATCTAGAAAAAATAAAGATGAAGTTTGAAAAACAATTAAACAATTTTTAAAAGATAACAACGAATCAGGAAAAGAAATTCTTGATAGTTACGTATGTAAACGTGATCATGTCGATGTTGTTAGACCAAATGGTTCTAACCTTTATAAGAAGAATAAAAATTATGAACTTAAGATTAGAAAATGACAACGTAAAAAACTAAATAAAGATCGTAAAACACAAGGAAAGAAAGAATTAAAATCAGCTAAAGCAAGAGATTTATTTGTTGTTGTTTTTCAAACAAGAGACTCAAAAACTGGACTAAAAGATGCGCCACGATGTTTTGAGTGTGAAGTTATTAACACAAAAATTTCTAAGAAAGAATATGATCGTAAAATAGTCATTAACAAAGAACTAGATTATGATACTGAAATGGAATGAATTGCTCCAGTTAGAATTGCTGAAGCTGCAAAGAACGCTGCAATGGAAAAGCGTATGGCAAAACAAAAAGCAGCTGAAGAAAAGAAACAAAAAAGACGTTTAATGAAGCTACAAAAGAAAGAACAAAAGAATGCCAATAAAAAATAGAGTAATCTTCATGGGAACACCAAAAATAGCAGCAGTTTGTTTGGCTGCTATTTTGGAACATAAAGAAATAGACGTTGTTGGTGTTGTATGTCAACCAGATAAACCTATTGGACGACACAAAGAAATAACTTATTCTCTAGTTAAACAATTAGCACTAGATCACAACATTCCTGTTTTACAAGATGTTAAAGTTTCTAATCTTTATGAAAAGATTAAAGACTTAAAACCCGATTTAATCTTTACGTGTGCTTTTGGTCAATTTATTCCTTCTAATATTCTTGAATTGCCTCAATATAAATGTGTTAATTTACATGCATCATTATTACCTAAACTACGAGGTGGAGCACCGATTCAATGAGCCATCATCAAGCAAGAAAAACAAACCGGTTTTACATTAATGTATATGGATAAAAAAATGGATGCAGGCAATATGATTAAGCAATATCCTATTGCCATTGATCCTAACGAAACATATGCATCTTTATATGATAAGCTATGTGTTTTAGCTGGAGATGTTATTGCTAAAGATTTTATGATGTTGTTTGATAAAAACTTGAAATCTACACAACAAGATGAATCACAAGTAACGTTTGCTTATAACATTTCAAGAGATGATGAAAAAATTGATTGAAAGAAAACAAATTTAGAAGTTGATGCACAAATTCGTGGTCTTTACAATGTCCCAATAGCTTACACAACATATGAAGATCAAATTATTAAGATTCATAAGGCAACACCAGTAGAATGTTATGCTAATGCCATTCCTGGTTCAATTGTTCAATTAACAAAGTCTGGCATTACTGTTGCTTGCAAAGTTAATGCCATGAAGCTAGAACTAATTCAAATGGCTGGTAAAAAACCATTATTGGTTAGTCAAATTGTAAATGGTAATCATCCATTTAGAGTAGGCAAACTATTTAAATAATTACTTCTCGTAATTTAATTTATTACTCATACCTAATAGTAGCACTATTAGGTTATTTATTTTATCTTGGCATGTTTCAAGAATTAATTGCTTAACTGAAGCAAATAATTTAGTGTTATTAATTGCCATTAACAACTTTGTTTCATAATCTTGATCAGTTAAAATGTCTTGTAAGTTATAAGGAATATTACATGCAATGCAGTTATATAAAATATAACCAAAAGCATTTTTTAGTAATAGCTTTATTTTGCTTTCATCAATATTTAAGTTTAGTTGATGGACTTTTACAAACTTAATAAAATTGTTTATAAAAGGTTCAAAAACAACAAATGTTTTAATAGTTTGTTCGATAGGAACAATGGGGTTAATTTCTAAAGTTTGAAAAATCTTAATAAGTTCTTGATTTTTATAAATTTCACAAAATAAATCACACCACTCATCTTTATTTACTTTTAACTGATCAAATAGCTTTTTATTGTTTATACGATTTTCTAAAAAAGCAATAATAAAACCAATAAATGCACCTTTTTTATCAAAATGATCTTTTCTCAATTCCAATAAATATTTATCTTCTAAAATAAATGAATATTTATTTCAAAACTT
>JAZLIV010000071.1:0-3262 GCA_045617545.1 Mycoplasmoidaceae bacterium
ATTTGCAAGTGATATTCCATTAATTAATGGTGGTGACGGTGTACATTGTCACCCAACACAAACATTGGCTGACTTATTAACAATCTATCGTGAAAAAGGAAGATTAAACAATTTGACTATTGGTATGTGTGGTGATCTTAAGTATGGACGAACAGTTCATTCACTAACAATGGCAATGTCTAGATATAAAGGTATCAAATTAGTTCTTATCTCTCCAGATGAATTAAAAATGCCTTCTCATGTAATTAATGACATTATTAAGAAAAATAAAATGCCATATAAAGAAGTTACTAAGCTAGAAGGAAATATAAAAGATTTAGATGTTCTTTATATGACAAGAATCCAAAGAGAACGATTCTTTGATCCAAAAGAATATGAAAGATTAAAAGATAGCTACATCTTATCAGTTGACAAATTAAAAGAAGGAAAGAAAACACTTTCTATTCTTCACCCATTACCAAGAGTCAATGAGATTGAAACAAAAGTAGATAAAGATCCTCGTGCTGCTTACTTTAGACAAGCATTAAATGGAAAATATATCAGAATGGCTCTTA
Source organism: Mycoplasmoidaceae bacterium (assembly GCA_045617545.1). Lineage (GTDB taxonomy): Bacteria > Bacillota_I > Bacilli_A > Mycoplasmatales > Mycoplasmoidaceae > Hennigella. The sequence goes on from JAZLIV010000071.1 coordinate 555, forward strand.
TTCTTCAATTATTAAAATGAGCTGAAGATAAACCAAAAAGAGATTACTACTATGATGGATCAAAAGCTCGATATGATTTAGTATGTCAAAACCCTAGATGTATTTCAAGTATTGAACAAGAGCATAAACACATCTTTATACCAACAACTAAAAAAGGTATATGAAAATGTGCTTATTGTGAAATGGAAGTAGATTTAAACAAAAAGAGAAAAAGAGGGTAAACCTCTTTTTTAAATTTTTTAATAAATCTTGTTCCGATCAAGTCGATCTTCAATGTTATCTAGTCTCACTTTAATATCTTTAATTTCTAGCATAACATCATTAAGAGTAACTTTTACTTCTTTGATTTCATCCAATTTAGCTTCAATCTTTTCAAATCTAGCATCGGCTTCTTTCTTATAAGCTTCAAACCACTTTGGTGGTTTCTTTTCATAAACTTGTTCGCTTCATTGTTTAAACCATTGTGGTTGTCTTTTTTCATAAACTTGTTCGCTTCATTGTTTAAACCATTGTGGCATTTTTGGTTCTTTGGGCCCGCTTTGACGCTTAACTGCGACAATCACTTGGGGATTGTCTAGTAGATCTTTGTTTTGTATAAATTGTTCTTGCGTCATAACCAAAATATCGAACTTTTCGATAAGTTGATTATAAGAATAATATTTAATAAAATGTTGCATTAAATTACAACCATACAATAGTATGGTTCCTCCTAATAAGTAATTGACCAAAAAATCTAAAAATTTAAGAAAAAAATAATCGATGCATTGTTTGCACCGATTAAATGTAGGTTTTTGACGTGAAAAATTTTTAACGATTATATGATTTTTGGGCTTCAGATGTCATTAATCGATATTCATCAAATTCTTTAACATCCTTTAAAGTTCGACATTCTGTATAGCTCATTGCTGAAGTAAAGTAAGCTATAAAGTTTTCTGTTCATCCTTCAATAGTATATGAAATTGGAATTTCTTTTACTACACCTTCAGAAGTTTTAAATAAACAATTTTCTATGCAGTTTGCTTTAGCAATTTCTTTCTGTGCTTTTTTTGTACTCATACCATAGAAGATCTTTTTGTAATCAAATAAATCTGGTCTGAAGATAAAGTCTTCGTGTTTATCAATATTGTGTCAATTCTTTTTAAGATCTTCATCTGTTTTTAATTTAGATCATCTTTCGCCAGGAGCTTCTCATGTTTGGCTGAAGATTCTTCCACACATTACATAATCAGCACCTAAAAATAAAGCTTTAATGATGTAATCATAATTTTTCATTCCACCATCAGCAACAATCATTGCTGGTCTAGGTGATTTGTTTAATTTGTATGATTGCATCATTTGTCTTTGAATTTTTTTGCATCCTAAAATTAAACTTCCCATTGGATAGAAAATACCAGTGTTACTTGCTGTTAAGCAACCAGATCCACCACCAATACCTACTCGAATATAGTCAGCACCAGCTTCAGATAAATATCTGAATGTTACAGGGTTAGCGATATTACCACACATGATTACAATCTTAGACTTGTAGATTTTCTTAAGATTTCTAATTGTATCTTGCATTGATTTCATGTGACCATTAGCAATATCAATTAAAATACCAAATTTTTTATGTCTTTTTAGTTTAGTTGCATTTTTTACAAAATAATTGTTTGCTTCCGACAAACTTATTGCAATCATATATTTGGACATTAATTCTAAACGTTTTTTAAAAGAAATATTTCGTGGAATAATTGGGTTAATTTTATTTTTTGCATAAATAGGCGCCGATTCTTCATCAACTACCGAACTCATAGGTGCGGTAAATAATGGAAGGGGTTTATTGATGTATGGATTACATTCAGAACGCGAGTTGATAGTAGTAAATGGTTTAGGATAAATTGCTACTTCCCTTATCCCAAACAATTTTGTATCTTTGTAGCTCATTTTTATCTCCTTAAAGGTTGGTTTTTCAACCACGCGTTAATTATACATTAACGACATAAATAAACACAACAAAAAAGATTTATAATGATTTTATATTTATAGGAGTACAAAATGAAGGATTTTGGAGTTATTTCTAGAGGATTAGTAATGCCTTTGGTACAAGATGGTGATGACTTAGCAAAAATTGTCTCTAACCAAGTAATCAAATTACATAAAAAACACGCAATTAAATTGCAAACCAAAGATGTGCTTGCAATTACTGAATCAGTTGTGGCAAGAACACAAGGAAACTATGCTAAATTATCAGATATTAGCGATTGTGTTTATAAAAAGTATAAAAATCAAGAAATTGGTATTTGCTTTCCTATCTTATCAAGAAATAGATTTGTTAACTTATTAAAAGGATTGGCAAAACACGCTAAAAAAGTTTATTTACAATTTTCATACCCTGCTGATGAAGTAGGAAACCACTTTATTAGTGAACAACAATTATTTGATAAACATATTGGAATGGATGATTCATTCACTGATAGTGAATTTAGAAAATTATTTCCGAATATTACACACCAATTTACAGGTATTGATTACATTAAGTTATATAAACAAGCAGTTGGCTCTAAATGTAAAATAATTTTAAGTAACAATCCTTGTGAGTTGTTAAAATACACAAAAAATATTATTTGTGCTAATATTCATGATCGTTTTATTACAAAAGCCGCAATTCTTAAAAAGAATAAAAAAGCAAAAGTAATGTTATTAAGTGACATCTTAACAAAACCAAACAA
>JAZLIV010000072.1:0-3832 GCA_045617545.1 Mycoplasmoidaceae bacterium
AAGAAAAGGAACTCGCTCGAGTTCCTTTTTCTTATATAAATAATAGGTTATTCTGCTTTTGCTTCTTCTTCAGCTTTAGCTTTTCTAACGAATAATTTAGATCCAACTGATGGTTGATAGAAATCACATTTAAAGAATGGAACCATCAATAGAACATTAATAAGCATTGTAATAATTGTTAATGGAATTGTTACAGCATAGGCTGCAAGAGTATTTGGCTTTTCAAGGGTAATAGCAAGAATTGAGAAGACAAGTAATGGGAGTTGGAAACATCCGTTTACAAATGCGAATAAGAGAAGTGATCTTTTTGGAACAATTTTGTCTTTGTTTTTAACTGCTGGAAGTGCATTATATGCACTGGCAATAGATAAACCAATAACAATGACTGTTACAAGGAAGAAGAACATTCCCATGATCTTTCCATAAACTTCTCCTTGTTCATAACCAAGTTGCATAAATGATGTAATTCTAGCGTCTGTTGTTTCCCAGACATCACCTGCGTAGTATGAACAGAAGATAAGACCTAACGCAACAAGTCCAGCAACAGCGTTACTAACAAAAATAATAAATGCTGTTAATCTGAAGTTGTTTAATGTCTTAAGAACTTCTCTGTAGAAGTGATTAAGTTTTTTCATTATATTTTTCATATTAAAAACCCTTTAATTTCAAAAATTATTATATAATAAAAAAACAAAATTTCAAACTATCATTTATTTATTTGGTAAAATTTACTATAATTTTACGCATTATGAGTAAAACAAAGAACTTTTTATTAGGTATTGCTGCAGGTGCTGCAATAGCACTTGGAGGTTTACTCAATGTAATTGTTACCACATACATAAAAGGTGATGTTGCAATTATTGGTAAACTCCTCGGAAGTGCTCTTTTCCCAATCGGACTTATGTTAGTCTGTTTTATTGGTTTAAACTTATTCACCGGAAAGATTGGTTATCTTTTAGATAAAAAGAATGAAAAATATCCACTTACATTATTAATAATGTATGCTGGTAACTTCGTTGGCGCTGTTTTATTTGGTTGTGTTTGCTATTTAATCTTCAAAAATGTTCCAGAAATTTATGAAACAGTTAAGACAATAGCAATCAAGAAAACCTCTACATTAAACACCGCTGCTGGAATATTTACTAATCTTGGTGGAGCATTACTTTGTGGTGTCTTAGTCTACACCGCTGTATTCTTCTTTAAGAAGTTTAAAAATCCAGTATTAAAAGCAATTGGAATTTTAATTCCTATTGCATTATTTGTTTACTTAGGTTTTGACCACTGCGTTGCAAATATGTTCTATTTCTCATTCGCACTAGAAGATCTAAGTCCATGGTTAATTCTTAACCTCGCACTTGCGACAATTGGAAACTCTCTTGGCGCAATTGCAGTTAACGAATTCACAAAAGTTTCAAATTAAAAAGACATCGCTGATGTCTTTTTAATTTAACTGGTTCTATAAAATCTAAGGGGGTTTGAAGGGGGACGGTTCCACCTTTGATTTTATAGAACCATTTAACTTTGTTAAATATTTTCTAGAACCTCAAGTACTTCATTAAGTTCTTGATTAAGCCCTAGTTCTTTAAGTTTGCTACAAATCTTATCGTTAAATTTAGATTTAATATCAAACTCTTTTGATTCTTCACTTAAGTTATTAACTAATTCGTTTTTAAGTTCAATTAAACAGTTTCTGGATAATTCTTTGTTTTCAAATGCGAATACATAATAGCCTAACAAAGTTAGACACTTAAGAATTCCATCCATTTCATAGTTTTGGTTTAAATACAAAACCCACTTCTCAAATAGTTCTAAGTCTTTGTCTATTCCCGCGGCTTTGATATTTTGCCAAACATCTAGAAATTTAACTTTGTCCATTACTTATTTGCCTCGTAGGCTTCTCTTACTGCAATTGCAAGTTGATCTGCACAGCTGGTTGGTCTAGGACCACAAGTATTGCCTTTAAGCTTTGCTTCAATTTCGGAAACAGACATTCCTTCACAAAGTTTTGCAATAGCTTTGAGGTTTCCGTTACAACCACCATAAAAAGAAATATTGGTGATTATATCACCATTAATATCAAATTCTACATATTGAGAACAAGTCATTTTATTAATATGTTTATAATGCATGTTTATCCGTCCTTGTCATAATTTTATAAATCTTTAAGATTGCAGGAGTTAAGAATAACATTGAACCAAATTCAATAACAAAGTTAATTAATAATGGTATTGTGAAAATTGTTGTAGCTATATTTTGTCCTAACTCATTTGCATCATATGCTGGTCTAAGAATTGTAAAACAAAATACTAAGAATAATCCGGTGTTGATAATTGGAATTAAAAGTGAAGAAATTAAGCAGCCAGCATAAAGATGCTTTCCTTTAAATATTTTAAAGACTAGACCACTTATGGCACCTGCTAAAGTACATTTCACTAAACAAGTAACTAAAGTTCCAATAGGTGTACTAGGCCAGAAAAATGAAAGTGTGTCTGGTGCTGCTAAAACCATAGCGCCATTACATAAACCTAAAAATGCACCTGCTACAGGACCATAAACAATGGCACCTAACGCAATAGGAATTAATGATAGGTTTACAGTGATTTCGCCTGGAATTAAATTACCAATAGTTTGCAAAACTATTTCTAATGCAAGAAGTATCGCGACACCTGTAATTTTTCTAACGTTTGCGTTTTTCATACTGGAAAATAATACCTTAATGACTTAAAAAGTCAATTATTCCTCATCATTTTCATCTTTAATTTCACCAACAAGTTCTTCTAGAATATCTTCCATTGTTACGATACCAACGACTTTCTTTTCGTCTTTGACGATTGCTAAATGTTGATGTTTACATTGTAAAAGTTTGAATGTTCTAGAAATTTTCTTGGTTGGTTTAACCACAACAATGTCATCTTCATCCATGATGATTTTTGAGATATCTTTATCGCCTTTTACAACGAGTTCAAACAAGTCTTTGCCATGTATAACTCCGCATGCTGAGTTAATAGATTTCTTTTTACAGACAACCATTCTAGTTCTGTTAGATTCAACAAACTTTTTGCAAATGGTGTCAAAATCATCTTTAATCCAAACATAATCAACTTCTTCAGCAGGAGTCATGATTTCTTCAACTTTTGTATCACCATATTGTATGGTGTTTTGAATAATATCTTCTTCAATGTCATTTAAAACTTTAGCTTCGTTCATGTCTTCGACAAGCATTGAAAATTCTTCTTCTGTATAAACTGGTTGTTTCTTTTTAAGATGAAACATCTTCTTAACCAATTTTTGAATGCCAGTTAAAAGCATTCCGATTGGCCAGAAAAGGAAATAGAAAAAATAAAGTGGATACACTGCTACTCTTGCAAACCATTCTGGTCTTTCTTTAGCAAGTGATTTTGGAGTAACTTCACCAAAAATGAGGACTACGATTGTAACAACTATTGTTGCAATTGTTGGTCCAATATCTCCTAAATAATTTACGAACAAAACAGTTGCCAAAACTGATGCAGCAATATTTACAATATTGTTTCCAATAAGAATTGTCGATAAAACTCTATCATAATGACCGGAAAGTTTTAAAACTGCTTTTGCTGTTTTTGACTCTTTTGCAAGATTCTCAATTCTGAGTTTATTTAACGAAGTAAATGCAGTTTCAGAAAGAGAGAAAAATGCACTTAAAATTAATAGCCCAATTAAAGCAATAATAATGCCAACAATTACTGGTTGGCTTGTTGATGTTGTTTCAATTAATGTTGTCATAAAAATACCTCACATTTATATTATATCAATTTTTGTTGTATAACAATAAAAAATTGAATACCAATAACAA
>JAZLIV010000073.1:0-5423 GCA_045617545.1 Mycoplasmoidaceae bacterium
TAACTCATCGTTGTACTTATCTGAGTATGAATTAAATTTAGAATTATAAGCATTGTATGAAAAAAATCAATACTTGCAACATTTTCTAAATTTAAATTCTGTTTTATAACAAGCTTCTTGGCCTGAAATATTTTCTTTTAAAAGCATGTCTAAATTATATGAGAAAAAATAATATTTTTAAAGGAAATCATTTTGTTTGTTAAACGCTATCATATAATTCCTATTTACTAATCAATTATGTTTAAATAAAATAAATTTAAATGAAAAGTTTGTTTGATTCATTATCATTAGCGGAAGTCATTATTTTGCTTGTTGTTGGTATTGCTGTTTTCCTTTTAGGCATGTCGCTTATGTCTAATGGTTTAAAGAAAGCGGCAGGACAAAACGTTCGTAGACTATTCAATAAAATTGGGAATGATCGTTTTGCAGGATTAGGTATTGGTGCAGCAGTTACAGCTTTAATACAAAGTAGTGCAGCTACAAGTATTATGGCGATTGGCTTTATAAATGCTGCTGTAATGACTATATTCCAAGCAGTTTCAATCATAATGGGTGCCTACATTGGTACTACAGTGACAGGCTTACTTGTCTCTTTATCATCTATTGGTAGTGGCTTTTCAATCGATATAGCATTCATGGTTCTTGCATTCATTGGAGCCTTATTGTCCTTTATAAAAAATAAAACAGTTAAGAATATTGGAATGATTTGTTCTGGTTTAGGCGTTTTATTCTTAGGCTTATTCCTTTTAAAAGAATCTTTCTATTATGCAGATATTAATAACGCTCTTCAAAATGTGTTTAGTGTTATATCAAATCCAATTATATTAGTGCTGATTGGTACATTAATAACAATGATTTTGCAATCATCAAGTGCCTCCACAGGTATTATGATTGTTATGGTTGGTGCTGGTGCAGTAGGTGTCAGTGAAACCATTTATGTTGTATTAGGTGCTACTATTGGTACTGTCTTAACAACAATTCTAGCCACAATTGGAGGATCAACAAATTCTAAACGCACAGCATTTATTGTTCTTGTAATGAGAATATTAATGGCTTTCTTATTCCTTGCAATTATATGGCCACTTGATGCTTCATTTGGCATTATTAGTATTATGGTAGGGTGGTTTAGTGGCAATACAGGCTTATTTGTTGCACTTTTTATGGTTGTCTATAACGTTGTCACTATGTTGATATTACTTCCATTTATTAGACCATTTGAAAAACTCTCAATTAAGTTAATTAAAGATAAACAAACAGAGTCATTACGTTCATATGTAAAATTTATTGATGATAAGATGCTTAGCAATACATCTATTTCAATGATGCAAGTCAAAAAAGAAATCGACAACATGAATCATTTAGCAATGTCTAACTTTGTTAAAGCATATAATGCTATTATTAGTCAAGACTTATCTGAAGCAAGTGATATCACCAAAATGGAAGAGGTTATTGATTATCTTAATATCAAAATTACGGACTTCTTAATTTCGGTGTCAAAACATGCAGATGAAGATGATTTACGCATAATAGGTGGCTACTTCCACGCTTTAAACGACATTGAACGTATTGGTGATCACGCATTCAATTTCTTAGAGAATGCTCAAAAGATGAAAGAATTAAATTTACAATTCTCAGATATAGCAAAAGTAGGCTTAAAAGAAATGTATGATATAATCATTAAAATGTTTGAAGAAACATTCGTTATATTTGAATCAAACAAAGAAAAAGATGTTAAACAGCTACATGAATTAGAAAATCAAACAGATGTGCTTCAAGCTAAATTAACTAGCTTACATTACGAAAGAATTACTAAAAATCAATGTATTCCAGAATTGTCGCCTTTCTATTCAACCTTTGTTAGTGAATTAGAAAGAGTAGCAGATCATTTAACTAATATTGGTTACGTATTCGTCCATCCAACAGGAGATGTAGAATGATGAATTTAAATAGAATTTTTAAGAAAAATTATGGTTATAAACCTACTGAAACATTTGATTGTGGTGGAAGATTTGAAATTTTAGGCAATCACACTGACCACAACCATGGTTTGTGTTTAGCTGCAACTGCAAGTTTAGCGATTACTTGTGTTCTTTCTAAAAGAGATGACTTGATTATTAACCTTGATTCAATTGGTTTTGGGAAGATAAATGTTGATTTATCAACACTCGAGTATAATGAAGCTGAAAATAAATCTGCTGCAATGATACGTGGTGTGGCGAAATATTTTGTAGATCACGGATTTAAAATTGGTGGTTTTGATGCAGTATTATCATCAACTATTTTCCCTGGTGCTGGTGTTAGCTCATCTGCAGCATTTGAATTGTTAATTGGCCAAATATTTAATGAATTATTTAATGATGGAAAGATTGATAAAATTACATTAGCTAAAGCTGGCCAATATTCAGAAAATAATTACTATGGTAAGGCAAGTGGTCTTTTAGACCAAATTGGTGTTGCTTTTGGTAACACAGTTGCAATTGATTTTGAAGATATTGAAAATCCAAAAGTTGAAAATGTCGAATTTCCATTTGATGATTTATGCTTTGTGGGCGTTAACACTGGCGGAGATCATTCTTCAATGAATGCTTTATATTCCCAAATACCAGTGGATATGAAAAATGCAGCAAAGAAGATGGGTGTTGAATTTTTAAAAGAAACAACTGTTAACAAGCTTAAGGAAACAAAAGGCCTATCTGATATAGAATATACCCGCTCAATCCATTTCTTTGAAGAAAACGAAAGAGTTAGATGCGCTATAAAAGCATTAAAAAATAAGGACAAAAAAGCCTTCTTAGATTTAATGAATGGTTCTAGAGTTTCATCTACCAACAATCTCAAAAATATGATGGTTGAGGGACATTATGAAGGCTCTCCATTAGAAGCGTGTGACATTGCAATGAGCATTTTAGGTCAAAATGGTGCATGTAAAATTAATGGTGGTGGCTTTGCAGGAAGCATAATATGTGCCGTGCCAGTATCAATGGTTAAAAAATTTAGCAAATTTATGTCTAAAAAATACGGAAAAGAAAACGTTGTCAAAATAGATATAAGAAAATATGGACCTAGGTCATTCTAGGTTCAATTTTTATTCATTTGTTTTAAAAAGTTATAAAATATAAGTAACATAAAAGGAGGCTATTATGGCAAATAGATTTATGTTAAATGAAACAAGCTATCATGGTAAAGGCGCCATTGAAAACATTGTTCCAGAAATTAAATCAAGAGGTTTTAAAAGAATTTTGGTTTGTAGTGACCCTGATTTAGTAAAGTTTAATGTTACTAAGAAAGTAACTGATTTACTCGATAAGGCTGGTATGAAATATGAATTGTATACTAACATTAAACCTAATCCTACAATTGAAAACGTTACAAGTGGTGTAAAAGCTTGTAAAAAAGCGAAGGCTGATTGTATTGTAGCAATTGGTGGTGGTTCAAGTATGGATACATCTAAAGCTATTGGTATTATTATGACTAACCCAGAGTTTGCAGATGTAAGAAGCTTAGAAGGTGTTGCACCTACTAAAAAACCATGTTTACCAATAATTGCAGTTGCTACTACAGCAGGAACTGCTGCAGAAGTTACAATTAACTATGTTATTACTGATGTTGAGAAACGTAGAAAATTTGTTTGCGTAGATCCACACGACATGCCAATTGTTGCAGTTGTAGATCCTGATATGATGGCAACTATGCCAAAAGGATTAACAGCAGCTACTGGTATGGATGCAATGACACACGCAATTGAAGGTTACATAACCCGTGGTGCATGGGAAATGTCAGATATGTTCCATATTAAAGCAATCGAAATGATAGGAAAACACCTTAGAGGGGCTGTAAATAATACTCCTGAAGGCAGAGAAGGTATGGCTCTTGCTCAATATATTGCAGGTATGGGATTCAGTAACGTTGGTTTAGGTATTGACCATGCAATGGCACATACCCTTTCCGCATATTATGACATTCCACACGGTGTCGCATGCGCAATGCTTCTTCCAATTTCAATGGAATTTAATAAAGAAGTTACAGGCACCAAATTTAAAGATATTGCTGAAGTATTAGGTGTTGACACATCAAAGATGAGTCAAGCAGAATACAGAAACGCAGCTATTGCAGCAGTTAAACAATTATCTGTCGATGTTGGTATTCCAACTAAGTGTGAAAAAATTAAAGCTGAAGATTTAGATAGTCTTGCAAGCGATGCTCTTAAAGATGCTTGTTATCCAGGCAACCCAAGAGAAGCAACACATGAACAAGTTGTTGGAATGCTCAAACAATTAATGTAATTTGAAATTGAAACAAAAAACCACCCTATGGGTGGTTTTTTAATTTTTTTTGGATGTTATTATTTAATGCGTTTTTCAGTTTCTTTATCAAAGAAATAAAGTTTACTATTATCTAAGCAGATTGAGATATCATCATGATTGTTAACTTTACTTTTTGCAGCTGACTTAAGAATAACTTTTTGTCCGTTTAAATAAGCGTAGATAATTAATTCATATCCAAGTAATTCTGCAAATGCACAATTTGATGCAATTGGCTTACTAGGATTTTCATTAGTTTTATCGTTTTGAAGATGAATATTTTCTGGTCTAACACCAAAGATAATATCTTTTCCTTCGTAATCTTTTAATGCTTTTTGATATTCTTTTGGTAAATCGATAACAATTTCGTTATTTTTCATCTTCTCACTAGAAGCAAATAAATTATCTTCGTGATGTTGTTGATGTAGAACTGTTAATTTGCCTTTTGAATAATTGCAATTAATGAAGTTCATAGCAGGGGATCCAATGAATCCAGCGACGAACTTATTTGCTGGGTTATTATAAACTTCGTCTGGAGTGCCAATTTGTTGAATGTAGCCATCTCTCATAATAACGATTCTATCAGCCATTGTCATAGCTTCGGTTTGATCGTGTGTAACATAAATTGTTGTTGCACCAACTTTATCATGAATTCTTGTAATTTCTGTACGGGTTTGAACTCTGAGCTTTGCGTCAAGGTTTGATAAAGGTTCATCCATTAAGAAAACCTTAGGTTTTCTAACGATAGCTCTACCAAGAGCAACACGTTGTCTTTGTCCGCCTGAAAGTGCAGATGGTTTACGGAATAAATATCTTACTAAATCAATTGATTCTGCAGTTTTATTAATCTCAACTTCAATTTCAAATGAAGTAAGATTTCTTAATTTGGTTAGATGTGTATCGTGGGTTTCATAATATTCTAAATCTTCTTTAATCTTATCAATTTGAGCATTTCTTTGAGCAATACCATCTTCAAGTATTTGAATCATTTCTGGTTTATCACTATATTTACCTAATTTAAGAGATTCTAACTTTTTGTTTTCACTTTCCAAATTTGCAATAATCTTTTTGTGTTTTGCAATTTGGTATTCATCTCTACCAATAATTGGTTTTTGAAGTGAT
>JAZLIV010000074.1:0-2230 GCA_045617545.1 Mycoplasmoidaceae bacterium
TGGTTTACCAAATGTTGGTAAATCAAGTTTAATAAATTTCTTAGCTAATAAGAATCTAGCCCCAACTGGTAACCAACCAGCACTAACAAAAAAATCGGCAAACATTAAAATTGATGATAACTTGTATTTACAAGATAATCCCGGAATCTTTGTTAAAACAATTGAAAATATTAATGAAGGTTATGTTTTAGCTCTAGTTAATACCATTAAAAAAGATGTTTTACCTTTAAAAGAAGTTTTAGCTTTTGCTTATAAATATTTATTAGATCATTATAGTGATCAATTTAATAAACATTATGGTTTGACTAATACATTAACATTTGATGATTTCATCAAATGATATGGCCAACAAAGACATTTTGTTGCAACTAATAATGAATTAGATGCTACACGAACACTTGATGCAATATTTGATGACTTTGTCAATGGCAAAGTTTGTAAAGTAAATTATGAAAAGTAAGAAACGAACTAACATGTTCGTTTACGAACATAAGTATCAGAAATTAGGCCATAAACTTATTGCTGGTGTTGATGAAGTTGGCCGTGGTTGTTGAGCTGGACCAGTTGTTGCTTGTGCATGTATTTTACCCGTAGGGTATGAAAATCCAGCAATAAAAGATTCAAAAGTGTTGTCAATTAAAAAACGTCAACATCTTGCTCAAGTAATTAAAGATAATTGTATAGCTTTTGCTATTGCTTATGTTGATGCACCAAGGATTGATGTTATCAATATTAAGGAAGCGGCAAAAGAAGCAATGATTAAAGCATTAGATAATTTACATGTAAAACCAACATGTGTCCTTGTTGATGCAGAAGAAATTAAATTTCATAAAGCAACGATTGTTCCAATTATTAAGGGTGATGCTAAATCAACATCGATTGCTGCAGCCAGCATTATTGCCAAAGTATATCGGGACAAGATCTTAGATGATCTTGATAAACAATATCCTCAATATGGTTTTTCCAAAAATAAAGGATATGGGACAATTGTTCATCTAAATGCATTGAAGCATTATGGTCCGGTTAAAGCGATTCATCGTTTTAGTTACAAACCTGTTAAAGCAGTAATAAAAAACAACTAGTTTAACTAGTTGCTTCTTTTTTCTTGTTTTTCTTTTTCTCAAGGATCTCGCGCATTTGCGTACTATCTATATATCCTAACTTTTTATATCACTTAAGAGTTTTCTTATTAAGTTTAGTTAAATCTTTATTTAGTGCACGCGCTTTATGATCACGGAAGATTTTAGTTTTAAAATATTCAGCTTGCCCTTTATAAAAGCGATTTATGCTTAAAAAGCAATAGATGGTTGTCAACACCATGGCAGCTAGGGTAATGACGCCACCAGCCACGTTTAAAACGATTTGTCAGGCATGATCTGGTTGGGCCCCAGGGCTAAAACCTGTTTCTGGATCTCATTTGACATTACCAAAAGTAAATAATGCTGCACACCCGCATAAAATAATAACCATTATGCCAATAACGCATCAAAGCTTTGCTTTGTATTTCTTTCTGCCCTTGATATCATAATGGACAGTTCAATCGTATTTTTTCTTTTCTTTCATATTAGTAGGCACGGGCAAAATAAATTAAATGGGTAGCAGGTTTGCCAGTATAAAAACATTTTTTGTTTTTTACCCCAGCGAGTTTGATACATCGAGCCGTTGCTCCCGTTAATTCCTTAATTTTCTTTTCATTAGCAACATTATCATCAAAGTATGCTAAGGCAATCTTCTTATTATTAATAACTTCTTTAAATTGGTTGAAGTTTTCTACTTCCACAATAGCTGATTGCAAGCGATTGTTAGCAGTATTATATAAGTTAGCTTGATATTCTTTGATCGTTGCAGTTAAATGTTTTGGTAAAGCTTTTAAGCTTATTTTTACTTTGTCGTTGCTATCACGACGAACGAAAGTAACTTCGTTAGCTTCAATCTCTTGTGTTCCTACGGCTAAACAGAAAGGCACACCTTGAACTTGGTATTTGTTGATTTTGAAACCAAATGATTTATCGCTATCGTCAACCACAATACGATATTTATCGCCAAGAGTCTTTTTTAGACTCTTGACATAGTTGTTAGTTGCTTTGTCATTTGCATTAACAACAATGATAGCGATTTGAATTGGGGCAATCTTAAATGGTAAGATAATACCATTATCATCAAAGTATGCTAAGGCAATCTTCTTATTATTAATAACTTCTTTAAATTGGTTGAAGTTTTCTACTTCCAC
>JAZLIV010000075.1:0-2934 GCA_045617545.1 Mycoplasmoidaceae bacterium
TTAAAAACTTTAGCTGAAAACTTAATTAAGATTGCTAATGATGTTAGATTCTTAGCATCAGGACCAAACTGTGGTATTGGTGAAATCATTATTCCAAGTAATGAACCTGGAAGTTCAATCATGCCAGGAAAAGTTAATCCAACTCAATGTGAAGCAATGATGATGCTTTGCATCAGAGTCATTGGTAATGATACTTGTGTAACATTAGGTAATGCGATGGGCAACTACCAACTTAACACATTTATGCCAATGATGATCTATTCAATTAACCAATCAATTAACTTATTAGCTGATGGAATGAATTCATTCACAAGAAAATGTGTAGTTGGTATTAAACCAAACTTAAAGAAGATTGATTTCAACTTATATCGTGACTTAATGTTAGTTACAGCATTGAATGTTAAAATTGGTTATGAAAAAGCTGCTGATATTTCTAAATTAGCACAAAAGGAATCAATCACATTAAAAGAAGCTGCTAAGAAACTTGGTTACTTAACTGAAAAAGAATTTGATAAGATTGTTGTCCCAAGTAAGATGGTTGGATAATAAAAAAGAGGGAACCTCTTTTTTTGTTATTTAATAATTTCGTTTATCGCATCTAAGTATTGTTTTTTAAGTGTTTCGTAATCAGTTGATTCATTTAAACGAGCTTCAAGAATAAAATGTGTAGAAAGTGTAGTTATATTGTGTGCCTTTGTATCAGAACCAATTTCTACAATTTTAGGTATGTATTCAACAACAACCTTAGTTGCTGATATCATTTTGTCTATATCACCTGTGTCTCAATGTAAAAATCAATTTCTATTAAAAGTATTCATAATCATCTCTAATTCTCTTGCTCTAGTTAAATTTGCATCTATATAAGGTTGAGAAATTGCTGGAAGTAGAATTTTATGTAAAATACCTCAATCTTTTTCTACACCTGGTTGATATCCTAAACATAAGCTTGTTTCAGCGCCATAGCTACCTAAAAATCTTGTTTTTTCAATATCTGAACATTTATTAATTAAATCAATAAACAATGACATATTTTTCTTAATTATGCTTTCGTTTTCAACATCTTTTGCAATAGCCCGAATTGTTAATGCACCGATTACTCCTACATCGATGGCTTTACCGCTTGAATAGTTATATCCTGTTTGCAATGTATCATGATTAATCCAAGGTTCTCAAATAAGATAGCCTTCTTGATCATATTCATCATATAAAGCTAAGCTAACATTTCAAGGGTACTTTGTTCGCTTTAGTGTAGAATCGCTGTCCAATTCTTGGATTGAATCGGAAACATCTGATAACACTTGCATAATCTTATCATCAGCATATGGTTGATAAGCAATAGCTTTTGTTGCACATCCACCAGCTAATCCTAAAGCAGTAGCTTGGTCAAAATTCTTTGATTTTTTAATTTCAGAGTTAGTGAATTTAACGGCACTAGTAATTTTTGCTTCAACTTCTGGTTGTCTAGCAATACCTATAGTTGCTTGTGCACCTAATTGTCCATAACCAATAGCTTTGTACTCTTCATACTTTTTAATTTTAGGAAAAGTTATATTTATGCATGCCTTAATTATATTTTCAGCTTCTGGTTGTCTAGCTACTGATTCCATAGCACCACTTCCTAATATTGAAGCGCCATAACATTTATATCCAGATTTTTCTTCAACTATATAATCAAAAAAATCTGTATATATGCTTTCAATTTTTCCTCTTGCTTCAGGTTCATATGCTACTGATCATTCATAATAATTGGCTAAAATTTCAATAGCCTTGTTCTTTAGCACCTCATTATCTGATGTCTTACTACACGATGTAGTAAAAGGTAATGCTACTGCTGTTGTACTAGCAACAGTTAAAATAGGAATTAATTTTTTTAATAATTTCATAATAATCTTTCTGTAATTAAACAATTACAAAATTATTATATAGATATATATTAATATATCTATAAATCATTTCTACATTATGTAAATAAAAAGAGGTTGAACCTCTTTTTTTTAATTAATTTTGAGCTAGACCTGTTTTACTCAAATAGTAAGAAGGCATATCTTCAGAATATTTGAGAAGAACAGCTTCAACTTCTTTTAAATCCTCTTCGCTAGAATTTCAATTAATTGTGTAGCTTTTTTCTACATAGTCATCTAAAACACGATCATACACTTTGCTTGTAAATTTATATGATCATTCCTTATCAGCTTTTAATTGATCTACTGTTTTTAGAGCTAAAGTAACATTTCAATTGTTTGTATAATCAGAATTTGATAAAAGCCCATAATGAACTACCCATTTAAGGTTGTTATATTCATATGTGTATGTTGCGTCATTTTTTCTTCCATCTATAGTTTTATCAGCAGTTTTTCAAACATCTTTTGTATATACACGACCTTCTTTAGCATCAATTTTACCAACATACAATCATTCGTTATAACGTCTATCAGGGTTGCCATGGAAACATTTAATGTAATCATCAACAAATATCTTTTTGTTTTTTATTACATCATTAAAATATGTTTCTGTTGCAATGTTAGTTTGCGAGTTATATTCCATCAGCCCACCCTTACGATCAACAAGAACATAATTATGAAGATCTTTTGAAGCAGGGATCTTAAATTTCTTGTATCCATTACAAGAAGTAACTAATGGAGTAACAATAACTCCAACACTAGCAATAGTTGCAATCGGTAATAATTTTTTTAATTTCATATTAATCCTTTCATATTTATATATTTATTTTTTTGTTGGTTTTTTTGTCTTTTTAGATTTTTTAGCTGGCTTCTTAGCTTGTTTTTTTCTAGCATTAAATACTCTAACATCAAAACGGTTAGCAACAACCGCTTCAGAGGAAGCAATACGTTGTTCGGCAGTAACAGGTGCAGTTTCTGCCTTGCTATGAGCCTTAATGTTTTCATTAGCAAGTTGTTCTTTATAACGAGATCT
>JAZLIV010000076.1:0-4040 GCA_045617545.1 Mycoplasmoidaceae bacterium
GCCAAAAAAGTAGCAAAAAAAGTAATCCGCTCGGTAAAGAAAAAAAGTGCGTAGCACTTTTTCTTTTTATCTTGAACTATCAAAGAAGTTTAAATCTTCATCAGTAACATTAAAGTCAATTTCTTCAATTGGTGGTAAATCTTTTAAAGATTTAATGCCAAATAATTCAAAGAATTTTTGTGTTACTTCATACAAGAATGGATTACCAGGAGTTTCAGCTCTTCCGACATTTTGAATTAATCCTAATTCAATTAATCGATCTACAGCAAAAGTTGGATCAATATTTCTAATTTCTTCAATCTTAGCACGAGTACATGGTTGGTTGTAAGCAACAATAGCTAAAGTTTCTAGCAAAGCAGGAGTTAATGGATTTCGTGTTTTTATGTCAACTAGCTTTGCTAAGTATTCATGATTGGCTTCTTTTGTTAACATGTAATATTTATCACCAAACATTTTGATGCATAAACCACATTTAGGATCATTGGCCATTTCTTTGGCCAACTCTTTTAAAGTTGATTTAATTTCATTAATTGGTACATTAAGCACTTTTTTTAATGAAGCTAATTCAACTCCTTCAGAGCCGACTGTGTATAGAATTGATTGAATAATTGATTTATTTTCCATACTATCTCCTTACGATATCAAAATAGATATCGTCTTCAAATTCTTTTTGACTAAGAACAATTTGGCCATTCTTTGCCAAGTCTAATAAACAAACAAAGCATGTGACTAAATATTGGTCAGATAAATATTTTTCATCGATTAGTTGAAAGAAGTCAGACAAAGAATATCTTGAAACCTTAGGATATTTTTTAAAAATATCCTGTATTTCTTTTTCCACTTGCTCAGCTGAGACTTCTTGGACAATAATTTGTCTATTTGCAAATAAGTTTAATCTCCATTTGTTATAAGCAGATTGCATTGCCTTTTGTAAAGCATTGAAACTAATTTTGTTAGGTATAACAAAAACTTCTTTATCAATTTTCTTGTTTAATACTTTTTCTACGTCATCTTGTTTCTTACTAAACATTAAACCACGACGATCATAATAATTGTTCAGTTTGGGTACCAAATCACGATATTTCTTGTAAAGAATAATTTGGTTTATTAGTTTTTGTCTTTCAGCATCAATTTGTTGTTGTTCTTCTTCCGACAATTTAATTGTTGAACCTAAAACTGTTTTTGATTTAATTCAAACTAAAGTACTAGCAATAAGCAAGTATTCACTTGCTTCATTAATCTCTAAATCTCTTTGACCATAAACAAATTTAAGATATTGATCAGCAATAGTTAAAAGATTAATGTGCTCAATATCCATTTTATTTTCTCTAACTAAAGTTAGAAGCAAATCTAATGGCCCATCAAAATCAGATAATTTTAGGTTTAATGTTTGCATACTAATATCCAATAAAGTTTGTATCTTCTCGCACAAAGTATCTTAGTGTGTAGTGTTCATAATCTTGTTTTTTTAACAAAGTGTAATCAGCAAAATTAATCGTATCAAAGATACTTTGATTTGTATATCCCAATTCTTCAGTTGAATAGTCAACAATGAAATCAGCGTCCTTGGCAAATCGCTCAACTATTTCTTTTGTCGAGCCGATGATGTATACATCATCATCTGTACCAGAAAAACTAGAAACAATATCTTTATAGTTATTGTTCACTAAAACGTTTGGCATTTTTCTTGCTCGTTTAGTGCTTTGTGAAAAAACTATGTTTACACGATTAGAAAGGGGTTGTTGTTTAAATGTATTGAAGGTTTCAATTGGATAAAGAATTGATTTATGGAAAGTTAAATCTAAAATAGATTTCCATACATGAGTTTCTAAATCTTTTTGACTAGAGATTGTTGAAACTCTTTTTTTACGATCATGTACTGTAACTAAATAAATCATTATTTACCCTCTCCATGCAATTGCTTTAATTCATTGTATTTTTCCTCAATACTATTTTGTAAGGATGCCATCAATTGTTCTTGCTTGATGTTAATAAAATTATTAGGTTGAACTGGCTTTAAAGCAGTAATGTATACTTTTTTCTTTTGAAAAATCTTACGCTTTTTGTCCGCACCATAAATGACAATTGGTGCAATAGCAATAAAGTTTTCAAAAGCAACTTTTAGTGTTGCTGGTTGAAATTGTTTAAAACTATCACCAGGAACTCTAGTTCCTTCTGGGAAAACAGCGATCGAAAAACCCTTTTTAATATTTTCAGTTTGTTTTAAATAACAATCGTAGATGCTTCTGCCATCATCACGTTTAATAAAAATACCATCAATTAAATTAATAACTGATCTTGTATACCAATGTTTGCTAAGTTCATACTTAGCAATAAAAGACATTTCTCCTAATTTACCTTTTTCAGATAAAGCATTAAATAGGACCATTGGATCTAAAACATCTTTATGATTAGCAATAAATAGCATTTGTTTTGTTGGCAGTTGTTCAAAACCTTCTGCAACAAATTCTACTCGTTTGATATAAAAGAATTTATTAAATAACTTGTAAGCTGCTTTAAGACGATCTTCTACGAAGATACTATTAGGGTCTTTTTTATATTTTTTAGCTTTGCGTTTAACTGAAAGAAGTTTCAAAAGTGTAATTAATAAAACAAACGGTAGTGATAATCAATATCCAATTGTTTTTAATACATTTTTCATTATTTATATTTTCTTCTTTGAGCTTGTTTTGATTTTTCAGCTTTTTTAAGACCTGGTCTTAAATAATAGGTGTGAGCTTGTGCAGCTCTACGAGTTTCAGCAGATATTCTGCTGAATTTCTTCATAGCGTCATTTAAATCGCCATCCTTAACGATTACTTTTTGCATAAATTCACCACCTTTCTGTGTTGTATACAAAATATTATATTATTTAGATATAAAAAATGATAATTATTTAGAGCTTCAAGAATTGTTAATCTTGTTAACAAGATTAAGCACTTTTTTATCAAATAAACAAACGACTCCAAATAAAATTGAAGCTTCAAGTGGAATTTTGATACTTTCAACAGCAATTCTTGGAACTAGATAGAAAATCGAACCATATCTTAAATATTCAATTGGGATGGTGCCATTAATGAACTTAATGTACTCAACAGCAGTAATTGGTCCTAAGGCTACTGAAAAGATTAACATTGAAATGATTACTAAACAGCTAGTATAAACAAAGTTTATCATTGTTTGATGATCTTTATTACCAATTTTCTTGGTTAAAGTTAAAATCATTAGTGTTTCATATACAACAAGCAATAAGGAGATGCCACCAATGGCCACTCATTTATAAATATTGTAAAATTCTTCAAATTTTATATCTTGACCTTCAAAATGTCAAGATGGGTCTAATCATACAATTAAAATTACATAACTTAATATCGCAAAGCCAATAACAAAAATCTGGTTAATAATAATATCCCAAGATATAGTGATATCTTTTCTACTTTTACGATAGCGACATCATCCAGCAACTAAACCTGATAATAACCCAATAACTGGTTCTTGGATGGCATACATTCAAAACCATATGCCTCCACCAGCCATTAAGAAACTTAATGTGTCAGTTAACATGCCTAATACTAAACCAATAACTGGACCAAAATATCATCCTATTACCATTAATGGTATTCAGGCTATTGAAATCGATAAAGAAAAAGGAACAACTCTAATAGTTAACAATCCTAAAACTAAACGTAAGGCAATCAAGATTGCCATAAGAATTAATAATCGAACAGAACGAAATGATTTAATTGGAGAAAAAGGAAAGAAAAACTTCTTTGCACTAAATTCCAAGTTTTTCATTTCTGTTTGTTTTTTCATCTATTTAACTTTTAGGCTTATCCTTATTAGGATCTTTTACTTCTGTTGGTTCTTGTACATCCGCTTTTGGTGGCACTGGTCTTTGACCAGATTCAGAAGAGAATAAATCAATATATTCTCTAATCTTCTTTTCAACTATTTCTGGATCAGGTTTTGGATTGTATATTGAACCAATTACAATTGGTACAATATTTAACCCAACTAGTGAACATATAACAATAAACATA
>JAZLIV010000077.1:0-6631 GCA_045617545.1 Mycoplasmoidaceae bacterium
CCCTATAAATTAGTGAAGGAACATGGAATTGAATTAGAAATAATTTATCCCGGAATATTAAATCTAAAGAAATTATTTTAATTCAGGTGGAACAATAATTGTTTTTTCTAATTTAATTTCACGGAACTTAACTGGATCAAATTGGTATCCAAAATCATCAATTACTTTGTAAGTTGGATTATTTTTTGGTGCAGTTTCAAGATATTTATCAACTGTTTTAAAAGCTTGTTCTTTATTCGAAGAGAATTTAGAACCTAATACCAATGTATTAGCCCCATAGATTTCTCTAGCAACTTGGGCGTTTTCAGGAGTCATACATACACATGCACGCACACCTTTAAATTTATTTAATGCATTAGCAATGCCCATTCCTGTAAAGCAACAACCAATAGCAAAGCTAACTTCTGGAATGTGTTTTGCCATAGCCACACCAAACAATGAATAATGCGTTGAATCAAGCGAGTTTGTACCAACATCAATAATTTGATACCCCTTTGCTTGTAAATGCTCTTTAATCGCTTCTTTTAGGGCAAATCCAGCATGGTCTGAGCCCATCACAACTTTCTTTGTTGGCTCTTTTGAGAATTTAAGTGGCTCTACTGCTGGTTTAAAAGCACCATGTAAAATTTGTAAACGCGTTACGTGTCTGCCTGCTTCAAATTGAGAAACACAGAAAGCATTAATAATGTTATTAAGTTTTTGGTTTGGATCAATTCTTTTTAAAGGAATGATACATACCTTAGAGTTATTATGCGCACGAATTAAGTTTGCACTAAATTCATCAAAGGCACTGGTTGCAACTCAACCTAATTGTTTAGAAATAAACAAGAATGGACCATAAGCATAATCATCAATAACAATGAAACGACGGAATTTTCCGTGGCGAAATTCTTGATATGCCTGTTCAAAAACGTCAAATCAGTTCTTGTCATCATAAAAGCCAATTAAATCTTGGCTTTCTTTTAAATTAGGATTATTTTTAATAATGTCCAAAACATTATATGTTTTGTTAATACTGTCTTTTATTAATACTTTAATTTTCATAACTACATTATATAAAAGTAAATAATTTTATTTTTTCTAATTCTTCTTGTAAAATCTAATAATATATTAAAAGAGGTTCATATGGCAAAAATATTAAAAGAAGAAGCTCACACCTTTAATGAATATTTATTGATCCCTGATTATAGTGGGATTAAAACTATTCCTAGTAATGTGAGTCTAAAGACTCCTTTAACTAAATTTAAAAAAGGATCTAAACCTAAAATTGAAATGAACATCCCAATGGTTAGTTCAATCATGCAATCTGTTTCTGGTGATAAGCTAGCAATGGCTTTAGCCAAAGAAGGTGGTGTAACATTCATCTTTGGTTCGCAACCAATTGCAAGTGAAGCACAAATGGTAGCAAATGTTAAAGACCACAAAGCAGGATTTGTAATTAGTGATTCAAACCTAAAAGAAAATGCCACTTTAGCTGACGTTATTGCTTTAAAGCAAAAAACTGGACATGAAACAATTGCAATCACTTCTGATGGGACTAGTCATGGTAGACTATTAGGACTAGTTACATCTAAGGACTATCGTCCTAACCGTTTAGCTTTGAGCACAAAAGTTAAAACTTTTATGACACCTCTAAAACACTTAGTTATTGCTCGTGATGGTATTTCTTTAGAAAGAGCCAATGACATAATTTGGGATAACAAAGTTAACCAATTACCAATTGTTGATAAAAAAGGCCATTTACAATATTTAGTCTTTCGAAAAGACTATGATGAACATGAACTTTTTCCTAATGAATTACTAGATCATAGAAAACGTTATATCGTTGGTGCAGGTATTAATACTCGTGACTATAAAAAACGTGTTCCAGCTTTAGTAAAAGCTGGTGTTGATGTGGTTTGTTTAGATAGCTCAGATGGTTTTACACAATGACAAGCTGATGCCATAAAATGAATTAAGAAAAATTATCCAAGCTTACCTGTCGGTGCCGGAAACGTTGTTGATAGTAAAGGCTTTAGATTTTTAGCTGAAGCTGGTGCTGACTTTGTCAAAGTTGGTATTGGTGGTGGATCAATTTGTATTACAAGAGAAACAAAAGGAATTGGTCGTGGTCAAGCCACTGCTGTAATTGACGTATGTCAAGAACGTGATAAATATTTAAAAGAAACTGGATATTATGTTCCAGTATGTTCAGATGGTGGGATTGTTTTAGACCATCATATCACTCTTGCTTTAGCAATGGGTGCTGACTTTGTCATGTTAGGTAGATACTTTGCTAGATTTGACGAATCACCAAGTAACAAAGTTAATATTAATGGTACATTCTATAAAGAATATTGAGGTGAAGGCTCAGCTCGGGCTAGAAACTGACAACGTTATGATTTAGGTGGCGATGCTAAACTTAAATTTGAAGAAGGTGTTGATAGTTATGTTCCATATGCTGGTCCTTTAAGTGATAATGTTAGATTATCACTTGAAAAAGTAAAATCAACAATGTGTAACTGTGGTGCTTTATCAATTAAAGAACTACAAAAGAATGCAACTTTAACATTAGTAAGTTCAACCTCAATTATCGAAGGTGGAGCACACGACGTTGTTCTAAAAAATAAAGTAAATATAAAATAAGAGCAATTAGCTCTTATTTTTTATTCTCATTCAATTGTGCCTGGTGGTTTTGATGTAATGTCATAACCAACGCGGTTAATTCCATCTACTTCACTAGTAATACGTTTTGAAATTTTAGTTAGTAGAGAATATGGAATTTGTCCAAACTTAGCGGTCATTGCATCTTTTGATTCAACGGTACGAATGACAACAAAGTTGTCATATGAACGTTTGCCATGTTTAATTCCAGTTGATTTAACATTTGGTAAAACAACAAAGTATTGTCATAACTTTTTATTTAAACCAGCTTTTTCAATTTCATAGCGAACAATTGCATCAGCTTCTTGTAAGATTTTAATCTTAGCTGGAGTTAATTCACCAAGAACTCTTACACCTAAACCAGGACCAGGAAATGGTTGACGATTTAAGAATGAAAGTGGTAACCCAAGTTGTTTACCAACTTGTCTTACTTGTGGTTTATATAACATTTTTAACGGTTCAACTAAACCTAATTTTAGATCTTTAGGTAAACCACCAACATTGTGGTGAGATTTAATTACATTGCTCTTTTTTGATTCAACAATATCGGGATAAATTGTTCCTTGGGCTAATCATTTTAAACCTTTAATGCTTTTAGCATTAGTCTTAAAAACATCAATGAAGGTTTTACCAATACATTTTCTTTTTGCTTCTGGATCAATAATACCTTTTAAATTCTTAAAGAAAGTTTTTTGGGCATTGACATATTTAAAGTTAACTTTAGGAAAAGCTTTTGTAAAACTAGCTTTTACTTGTTTGCCTTCATCTTTACGCATTAATCCTGTGTCAACAAAAACACAAGTTAATTGTTTGCCAATGGCTTTATAAACAATGGCAGCTGTAACTGCCGAGTCAACACCACCCGACAAAGCACAAATGACTTTGTCATTACCAACTTGTTTTTTAATGCTTTTTATTTGTTTTTTTATGAATTTTTTTAGGTCTAGGCTCATATTTGTTAAATCCCTTTTCATCATCTGGTAAAACAACAACATCTTTTAGATGACGATATTTATTTTTGTATGCCATACCATGGCCAGTTAATCATACGTTTGGTGTGACAACACCAACATAATCAACTTTTTGTTTGAAATATGGTCGGTCTCATTTTTTCTCTAACATGGCACAAGTAGCAATTGATTTTGGTTTAGATTTCTCTTTAAGTTGTTTAACCATAAACTCAAAACTATCACCAGTATCGATTAATTCATCAGTAATGATGACGTGTCGATTTTTAAGTCTTCCTCAGTCAAATGCTTGTTGAATTCTTTGCATGTTTACTTTTTCTTCACGGTATGTTGAATACGTAAAGACTTTAAGGAATTCAATTTCGACGTCAATTGTCAAGTTTAGTGCTAACTCTGTTAGAAAGATAAAGCTACTATTCATTAACCCAACAATAACGGGGTGCTTGTTTTTGTAATCATGATTGATTTGTCTAGCAATTTTTTTAACTGCTTTGACTACTTTTTCATAAGAAACAACAATTTGTCTTTTTCGATAATAATTAAACTTCATATACCCACCTATATATTAATTTTATAACTAAAATTAATAAAAACAAAAAAAGAAGCCCCACACGGACTCCTTTTTTAAATAAATGGAAGAAAAATTAAGCAATAATTTCAGTAACGTTACCAGCACCTACTGTGTGTCCGCCTTCTCGAATAGAGAATTTTGAACCTTTTTCAATTGCTACAGGAGCAATTAATTCAACAGTGATTTCTGCATTATCACCAGGCATGATCATATCAACACCTTGAGCAAGCTCAATTGAACCTGTAACGTCTGTTGTTCTAAAGTAGAATTGAGGTCGATAACCTTGATGGAAAGCAGTGTGACGTCCACCTTCTTCTTTCTTAAGAGCATAAATTTGCGCTTTAAATTTCTTAAATGGTTTAATTGAACCAGATTTAGCAAGAACTTGTCCACGTTCTACATCTTCACGGTTTACACCACGAAGTAAGATACCAGCGTTGTCACCAGCTATAGCTGAGTCTAGAGTTTTTCTAAACATTTCAATACCAGTTACAACAACTTTTCTTGTTGGTCTTAAACCAACGATTTCTACTTCGTCGTTCATCTTAACTTCACCACGTTCTACACGGCCAGTTACAACAGTACCACGACCTGTAATAGTGAAGATATCTTCGATTGGAAGTAAGAATGGTTTGTCAGTTTCTCTTACTGGGTCTGGAATGTATGAGTCAACAGCATCCATTAATTCTTGGACCTTAGCTTCTCATTCAGCTTTACCTTGTAAAGCACCTAAAGCTGATCCAAAGATCATTGGAACATTGTCACCATCAAATCCATAACTAGATAGTAAGTCTCTAATGTCCATTTCAACTAGTTCTTTAACTTCGTTGTCAGTTACAACGTCACATTTGTTAACGAAAACAACGATTTTAGGAACACCTACTTGTCTAGCAAGTAAGATGTGTTCTCTTGTTTGAGGCATTGCACCGTCAGATGCAGCAACTACTAGAATTGCACCATCCATTTGGGCAGCACCAGTAATCATGTTTTTAACATAGTCAGCGTGTCCTGGACAGTCAACGTGTGCATAGTGTCTCTTATCTGTTTGATATTCTACGTGGGCTGTATTAATAGTAATACCACGAGCTTTTTCTTCAGGCGCACTATCAATTTGCGCATAGTCTTTCTTTTCGGCTAAACCTTTTTTTGCTAAGTATGTACAAATAGCAGCTGTTAACGTTGTTTTACCGTGGTCAATGTGACCGATGGTACCAATGTTAACGTGTGGTTTAGTACGATCGAATTTTCCGATTGCCATATTATTTTTCTCCTTTATGTTTTTTTAATATGTATATCTATTATACAAAGAAATCACTTTTTTACATATAAAAATATTTATCATTAACTACCATGTGGATAGACAGAAACTTTTTTCGTTTTTGTGTCAAAACCTAATTCATATTTCTTGTTGTGTTTTAGATTATTAGAAATTATTTCATTAGCTAAAACATTTTCAATGTTTCTTTGAATAAAACGTTTAATTGGTCTAGCACCAAAGACTGGATCATAAGCTTCTTTTGCCACTCAATCAATAATCTTTTTGTCAAAATTAATAGTATATTCTTGCTCAGATAGTCTCTTTGAGACTTCATCTAATTGGGTTTTAACAATTTCTTTGATGTTGTCTTGACTTAAAGAATTGAAAACAATTAATTCATCAATCCGATTAATAAATTCTGGTCTCAATCTTAATTTGATTTCATCAAGAACTTTCTTTTTGTCACCATCTAAAACATGTTGACCACCAATGTTTGAAGTCATGATAATGATTGTATTTTTGAAATTAACATATCGACCATGACTATCTTTTAATTGGCCATCATCTAATACTTGTAATAAGATGTTCAACACATCAACATGGGCTTTTTCGATTTCATCGAATAAAACAACTGAATAAGGTTTTGTTCTTACAGCATCAGTTAGTAAACCACCTTGTTCATAGCCAACATAACCAGCTGGAGCACCAATCATTTTACTAACTGTATGTTTTTCCATATATTCAGACATATCAAAACGAATCATTTGTTTTTCTGAATCAAACATATTTAAAGCTAATGCTTTAGCTAGTTGTGTTTTACCAACTCCGGTTGGACCCAAAAATAAGAATGAACCAATTGGTCGATTTGGATCATTTATTCCAGCTCTACCTCTTAATACTGCAGCAGCAACTAAATCAACTGCTTCATTTTGCCCTTTTACTGACTTTTTAATATCAGCAGCTAAATTATTTAATTTAGTTTGTTCAGATTGAAGCAATTTATTTAAAGGGATATTAGTTGTTTGAGAAATAACTTCAGCAACTTCATTAACTGTTACCGAGTCAGAGAAATTGTGTCCTTGTGAATTTTTTTCAAATTCACTTTCTAGTTTCTTTAATTCTTTAGTGTGTTCAGGAATAGATACATAAAGTAATTTACTTGCCTTTTCAAATTCACCGTCTTGTTGAAGA
>JAZLIV010000078.1:0-2724 GCA_045617545.1 Mycoplasmoidaceae bacterium
GAAATAAGATTAATGTCTATTTAAGACATAAACGTGATTATAAAGATGCAGTGAAACACTTTTATAAAGAGTTTGCTACTGCATACTTAATGCCTCGAACACTAGAGTTTATTAATAAGCTAGGACTTAAAGGACAATTTGGAAGAGTCAGTTGAGCAACTTATTATCATGGACTATGTCATGGTAATAAAACAATTGATTATTCAGCTAAACTAATTCAATATCCAAAAGAATATATTGATTATGTTATCTATCATGAAATCGCTCACTTTACCCATATGAACCACAAAAAACAATTTTGGTTATTAGTTGAATCATATTGTCCTAACTATAAGACTTTAGAAAAGCAAGCCTATAGTATGATCTTTCATAATCATATGTGATAAAAAAAGAGGCTTAGCCTCTTTTTCTTATTCTTCATCCTCGTCGTCTTCGTCATCAAACATTGCTGCTTCATCACTATCAGAACCAAAATACGTGTTACCAGATCTAATTGTGCTTTTACCACCTGAACCAAAGTATCTATTACCTGATTTGATGGTAGTTTTACCATCTGAACCAAAGTAGGTGTTACCAACTTTAATAGTTGTTTTACCATCTGATCCAAAAAAGGTGTTACCAGATCTGATTGTTGTCTTGCCATCAGAGTGAAAGAAGGTATTACCGGATTTGATGGTAGTTTTACCATCAGAACCAAAGTATGTATTACCAGATTTAATTGTTGTTTTATTTTTTGACATAATTATTTATCCACCTTTATTTTAATCTTTTTATCATTTTCAAATTGAAGGTTTTGGTTAATTTCACAAACAAGACCTAAGTTAAATATTTTATTTAATTCCCTTGCTACACCTTGTTCATGGTTAGTGTATTTGGTAATGTGTTTAGCCGCTTTTTTAGCACATACCAACCCATTTTTCATCGCATAGCTATGTCCTGCACATTCTAACATTTCAATATCATTGATATTGTCGCCAAAAGCATAGCAACGCTCAAGGGGAATATCATAATATACAGAAAGGTATTTTAAAGCCATCCCTTTTGATGGGAAAGTGCTATTAAGTTCAATAATTGTCCCAACGTGTTCTTCCGTTCAACTACGCGCAATAACTGATGAGCAGACTCTTTTAATTTCATCTTCTAAAAGCTTTGCTTTTGACATGTCTCGTAATTCAACTAGAATTGAATATACACCCGCTTTTAATTTAGCAAAATCATCAGAAACAAATTTAACTTCTCCAGGAGTATAAATGTTAAACTTAGCAAGTTCAGAACGAACTTGTTTCATACTAACTTTCTTTCTAAAATCTTTTAGAAAGAATGTTCCTTCTGGTGATTCCAAAATAACATTCAATACTAACTCTTGAATCTTTTTATCATTAAAGATTTTATAAATTACTTCCGTATTAATATAAAAACTTAAAATAGGAAAACTAATATCAGTTGGATTGTGAATTAATGTCCCATTATAGTTAACTAAAGGTGTTTTCAACTTTAGTTGACGATAGTAAGTATAACTACTTCGTCTTGGTCGACCAGTAAAGATACAAACAATGTGCCCTTGTTTTGAAAGTTTATTAATAACAGTCCGCGAATAAGATCGAATATAGCAATCTTTATTTAATAAAGTACCATCTAAATCTACACAGATTAGACAGCGTTTATCAAATTTAACTTTTGCTAATCGCTTATTATAACGACGATGAATAACATCTTCGCTTAAGCGATTCTTTCTTTTCTTTTTTGCCATTATCTCATTCCAATAGCTTTGTATACCTTTTGTGTTTTAGCTTCAACTATTTTGTTACATTCTTTAGCATTTTTCTCTAAGATTGGTAATAACTTACTATCATAGATTTTTAAAGCTTCTTTAAAACGTGCTTGTAGTTGATGCAATTCATCACCAACAATTTTAATTAAATCAGTTTTGAAAACACCATAGTTTTGTGCATCTTTATAAGTGTTTTCAATATCTTTCATGCTCATGCCTGTTAAGGCAGCATAAATTTCCATTAAATTAGAAACCCCAGGTTGTTTTTCTTTATCATATTTAACTTTGTTAAAACTATCTGTTTTTGCTTTTTTAATCTTATCAGCAATAACATCTGGACCATCCATGATAAAGATTGTTCCTTTTTCATTAGCATTAGATTTAGACATCTTAATTGATGGATCTTGTAGATCCATAATTCTTGCCCCAGTTTTTAAAATATATGGTTCAGGAACAACAAATAATGGTTTGCCCCCATTGCGTGATGAATATTTTTTATTCATCCTTTCAGCAATATTTCTTGTTAATTCCATATGTTGCTTTTGGTCAGCACCAACAATTACAGCATCAGCATCATATAGTAAAATATCAGCAGCCATAAGCACTGGATACATCAATAATCCTGTAGGGATCATTTCTGTTCCATTACCTACTGCTTTTTTAGCTTTATCCTTAAATTGTGTCATTCGATTTAATTCACCTAAAGTCGTATGGCACGTTAAGACATGAGCTAATTCTGTATGACTTTTAACATCGGATTGGAAGAAGATTTTAACTTTGTTAAAATCAAGTCCACAAGCATAGTACATACAAACTGCTTCTTTCCGATTAGCAGCTAATTTAGCTGGATCAAAGGTGCTTGTAATAGCATGTAAGTCAGCAACAAAAATATACATGTCAAACATTTCTGCTGTTTGCACATATGGTTTAATTGCTCCTAAATAATTACCTAA
>JAZLIV010000079.1:0-2331 GCA_045617545.1 Mycoplasmoidaceae bacterium
AATAGTTTTAACCAAATTATTAGTTTCAGTTTTTTCTGCAACAATTAAACCAATCATTAGTATTTCTCTCCATTTAGTTTATAAACTAATTGAAATGTTTTTTCATAATCTAAACAAGCTTGTTCATACAATTCTTGTCGATTGCAAATATCAGCTTCCGTTCGTGCTGGTTCTAGCTTATCAGCTAGGAATAAAGCTTTTGCTACTTTATTTGAACTATTAATATCTTTAAAGATAACATGGTTGGCAATGGCTTCTATAATAATTGGATCTTTGATTTTAAAATCTTCTTCAGCCAATCTTGCTCCAGCAAGACCATGAGCACAATGGTAAGATGGGAACGATAATAACTCATCATTGGAAATGATGGTTCGAAGTTCTTGATCAGAATATTGCTTAGCAATATCATGTAATAATGCAGCAATTTGACAACGTAAAACATCTTCATCAGCAAAGTTATTACCTTGCGCTATTTTAGTAACTGTATCTAATACACGAAGTGTATGTTCATAACGTCGTTGTGACATGTATGGTTTAATTTTTGTTTGAATATATAAACCATTACTTGTAATGAAATCTCTATTAGCTTGACCCAATTCTTTAATATTAAGATTTTGTCTTAATTCAGAACTTGATGAATTAATAACTGGGTTAGGTAAAATAATGTGTTTGTCGCTAATTCTTTTAATAGGTTTTGTTCCACGTTTATAACAAACAATAGTTGCCAAACTATTGATCAGATCATAATTATTCCAAGTTGTAATTAATTCATATTGATCTTGTCCGACAAGAAAAAATAATTCAGCATCAGGATTATCATCATGAATTTCTTGAATAATGTCACAAGTATAAGAAAAATTGTTTTTGTTAGGATAAATGTCAAAACGAACTTGATCTAGCATCAAGTTATTAACCATTTGAACACGATATTGATATGGTGCAAGTTGACCGGCATGTTTTCATGGAGAAATTTTATCAACACAAATCAAAGTGCGTTGCGGTTTGATATATTCTATAGCTGTTTGCAATATATGCAAATGGCCAATATGTGGAGGATTAAAAGCTCCACCAAATATTAAAATTTTATCCATGTCAGCCATAATCTACTCGTTTGCCTTATCGCTATCTTTGATATTGCTAATTCAAATATTACAATCAGCAATTTCATTACCAACAGCATTAACACGTTGGTCATAAGCAAGATAGTTCAAACTTCCTACAGTCATATATTCTTTGTTGCCTGTAACATCAACTTTGACTAAAGTTGTATTAGCAGTTAAAGGAATAATTTTTAAAACACTAAATGAACCGCTATTAGCAATAAATGTATTAACAGCCTTACCAATATTAGTTCGATTACCAGTTGGTACTTGAGTTAAATCAATTCGTTTTACTTGACTGTTGGTTACAACAGCAATTTGGTTAATATTTTCAGTTTGCAAGAAAGCAGAAGCAATTGCATCATTTGCTTTTAAACCCATAGCTTTAACGCCCTTGGCGTTTTTGCTAACAAATGGTACTTGATCTAAACTATAACAATTGATATAACCACGTTTAGAACAAATAATAATTCTTTGTTGTTCATTATCAATTGGGAAAACAGATACAACTTTATCACCAACATCTAATTTAGCATAACTAATTGCACTAGTACGTTTGGTAATAATTTCTGATAATTCACAACGTTTTATTAAGCCTGATTGTGTAACAACAACAATTTGTTGTTTATTAACAGCTTGTTTGTAATCAGCATTAATTGCTGCAACAACTTTAAAATCAGCAGCAGCAGAAATTAAATTGTTAATGTGTGTTCCAACTTCCTTAAACTTACATTCAGGAATTTTGTTGTTAGCTATAACAGCACATTCACCATTTTCTAAGAATAGTAAAGATCTATCTCTTAAATTACCAACATATTCAGTAATGATGATATCATTGCCTTTAGTAAAGTTGTCTTTTGGATCATTAGCCAATAAGATTCTATTACTGAATGCTTTCATATATCCACCAGCAGTAAATGCAAAGATTCTATTTTTATCTTGAATTAAATCTAGCTCATCAATTACTATTGGAGTTTCATCATAAGAAAGTTTTGACTTTCTTTCAAATGGATAAAGTTTCTTAAATTCACGAAGTTTTGTTTTTAAGAGTAATAATCGTGCATCTTTATTTGCCACTAAGTTTTCTAAAGTAGCAATTGACATATTTAATTCATCAAGTTCTTTTCTAAGGGCTTCAACATCAGTATTAGTTAAGCGATATAGTCTTAAGTTAACAATTGCTTCAGCTTGTGGTTGGCTAAAACCAAAATTGTTAATTAATGCATTAACT
>JAZLIV010000080.1:0-3109 GCA_045617545.1 Mycoplasmoidaceae bacterium
GGCTTTGGGTGCTGCCGAAATTATGTATGAATTATTTGTTAACCAAATGAATACAAGTCCAATTCATAATGATTATTTTAATCGTGATCGTTTTGTTTTATCCGCTGGACATGCAAGTAGTTTACTATATGCAACAATGTTGCTTTGTGGCTATCAAGATATTAAAATGGAAGATCTAAAGAACTTTAGACAACTTGGTTCAAAAACTCCAGGACATCCTGAACCAGATTGTTTAAAAGGTGTAGAAGTGTCTTCTGGTCCTTTAGGACAAGGAATAGCTATGGCAGTTGGTCTTGCCATTGCTAGTAAGAAAATGGCTAACTTACTTAATACACCACGGATTAATTTAATTAATAACTACACATATTGTTTGTTTGGTGATGGCTGTTTTGAAGAAGGTATTAGCTATGAAGCAATTGCTGTTGCTGGTCGACTAAAATTAAACCACTTAATCATGATATATGATTACAATAAAATTCAATTGGATGGCAAAGTTTCTGATTCGACTGAAATTAAAGTATCACGATACTTTAAAGCAATGGGATGAAACGTTGTTCATTGTGAAAATGGGCATAGTCTTTATCAACTACATTCGGCTTTTGCTCGCGCTAAATCTAAAACCAATAAGAAACCTACGGTGATTATTGCCCAAACACAAATTGGTTATGGTTCAGTTTATGCTAATTCAAATAAATCACATGGTTCACCTTTAAGTGAAGAACAATTTGAACAATTAAAGAAAACACTTAGATATGATTATCCAAACTTTGCTATTCCACGTGAAGTTTCATTAGTTTCCAAGTATGTTATTGATCGAACTGATAAAAAGATCAATGAGTTTAATCAAAAACTAGAAAAACTAGAGCGAACAAACTTTGGTTTGTATCGTCGGGCTTATGAGTTGATGGAAAAGAATAAAATCATCTTTGACCATCGTTGATTTGATCCAGCAGGATTTCCTTCAACTGAATCAACAAGAAAAATCTGTGGCAATATGTTCCAAGCTATTGCAGTAAATAATTCGAATATTATTTGTTCAATTGCTGACCTTTCATCATCAACAATGATGAAAGTTAACACTTCAGCAAAAATTACTGCCAAGAATTGAGAAGGACAAAACTTAGATTGTGGTGTAAGAGAATTTGCCATGGGTGCCATTAATAATGGCATGACAGCTTATGGAGGAATTAGAGCGCTTGGTTCAACTTTCTTTAGCTTTAGTGATTACAACAAAGCAGCAGTTAGATTGGCTGCTATAAGCAAAATCCCAACAATTAATGTTTATTCACATGATTCGATTACTGTTGGTGAAGATGGGCCAACGCATCAGCCAATTGAACAATTATGGTCATTACGTTTAATTCCAAACCATATGGTCTTTCGACCAACTAGTTCAATTGATATGGTTGTTGCCTTTGAACAAGCATTTAAATCTAAGTCTACACCAGTAACAATTGTTACTAGTCGAAATCAATTTAATCAAGTTAATGTTGATTATGAAACAGCAAAGCATGGAGCTTACGTTGTAAGAAGTGATAAGAATCACAAAGTTACTTTATATGCTTCTGGTTCGGAATTGCCACTAGCATTGGATGTTGCTAATAAATTAGATATTCCTTCAAGGGTAGTAGCAATTAATAGTTTAGAGCTTTTAAATCAACAAGATGATGCTTATATTGCTTCAATCTTTGATAAATCAAAGAAAATATCTATTGAGTTTGGAAGCACCACTCCATGATATAAATATGTTGATTATGCTATTGGAATTAATTCCTTTGGAATTTCGGGAAAACCAAACGATATAATTAAAAAACTTGGCTTAACTTGTGGCCAAATTGTTAATAAAATTAACAAGTGATTAGGAAAATAAGGAGAAAAAATATGTCAATCGGAGCAATTATTGGTTTAGCAGTTGGTGTAACAGTTGGTGGAATAATTATCGGGATATTCATTGGTTTTGCCATTGGGCAAAAATACTTTAAAAAGCAAATGAATGATAATCCACCAATTACACGCGAACAAATTAAAGCAATGTACCGTCAAATGGGTCACACTCCTTCAGAGGCGCAAATTAATCAAGTAATGAGCGCAATGAAGAGATCAGCAAAATAATTCATGGCTAAATTTGTCAAATCAGCTGATTGTGTTGAAGCAATAGCCATTGATGACACCATCACGGAATTTTGCTTTATTGGGCGTTCCAATGTTGGTAAATCAACATTAATTAATGCTTTAGCTAACCAAAACATCGCTAGAACAAGTAAACAACCAGGACGAACACAACTTATCAATGTGTTTGATTTTGGTATATATCGAATTATTGATTTACCTGGTTATGGTTATGCAAAAGTAAGTAAATGACAAAAATATAACATCAACCAAATGGTTGTTGACTACATTTCTAATCGATCTAATTTATTTTGTATTTTTCAAATCTGCGATATTCAACACATTACCGAAATGGACATTGATGTATATAAAAACGTTAAAAAACGTTTTGTTAATGTTTTTATTGTTTTAAACAAGATTGACAAAGTTAACAAATCATACTTTGATAACAACAAACTAAAAATTGCTAAATTGTTTGGCTGTAAGGTTGAAAATTTAATTCCTATTAGCGCATTTAAGAAATTAAATATTTCTTATATAAAAAAGTTAATAAATAAATTAAATTAATAAATAAAATATGTCTATGGAAAAGATAGACAATAAGAAATACAATCATACTTTTGTCGAAGCAAAAGTTAAAGGTCTTTTACATAAAAAGGATTTTTATGAGTTCAATCAAGAACATAAAGGCCCAAAGTTTTCTATTATCTTGCCTCCACCAAATATTACTGGTAAATTACATTTAGGTCATGCTTGAGATACCAGTTTACAAGATGCAATTATTCGATATAAACACTTACAAGGTTTTAATACCTTGTGAATTTCTGGTATGGACCATGCTAGTATTGCAACCCAAACTAAATACGAGAAAATTTTAAAAGAAACAGAAGGAAAATCAAGATTTGATTTTACTAGACAAGAATTTTTAGAAAAATTACATGTTTGATCTAACCAACAAAAAACTTTCATTGCAAAGCAATGAGATAGTTTAAATTTAGCA
>JAZLIV010000081.1:0-2732 GCA_045617545.1 Mycoplasmoidaceae bacterium
TTATATTGATAGATATGTGACGATGACACGGCATCTTTAATCGGTGATATATTTATTGAATAAATATACGTTTTGTTCTTTGCATCAAAGCGAGCATTAAAATTCTTTTGTGCTTTTTTAATTTTGACTATTCGAATATCATAAGGTAAAGCTTTATTTAAAGCTTCCATAATTTGTTTAGGCTTTATTTCTACATTTTCAAAATCAAAATGAATAACTTGACCTGAAGCATTTACTCCTGCATCAGTTCGACCAGCAGCATAAGCTTTAACCTTTTGTTTAAAAATACTATGTATAGTATTTTCTAAAATACCTTGGATTGTTTCTTGTCCAGGTTGTTTGGCCCAACCGTGATAGTTAGCACCATTATACGATAGTATGGCTTGGTATCTTGTTTTCATCTTTATATATTGAAGCAGTCAATTACTGCAAACGGATAAATTATAACTTTGCAAACTCTAAAATAAATAAATAGCGCGAGTAAACACAATAAAATCGTTAATGCGACTCAATTTGAGCCAAGGCAATGGTAGACTCTATATTTTGTTC
This sequence comes from Mycoplasmoidaceae bacterium, assembly GCA_045617545.1. Classification (GTDB taxonomy): domain Bacteria; phylum Bacillota_I; class Bacilli_A; order Mycoplasmatales; family Mycoplasmoidaceae; genus Hennigella. The sequence goes on from JAZLIV010000081.1 coordinate 550, forward strand.
TCTTGGCCCTAGGAACAAAGTTTCTAGCTTCCATAGCATCAGATAGTTGGTCGGCTTGATTGAAACTTGCAGCGAACATCGGAACAACTAATGATCCAATTGCCTTAACTTTTGTAATAAAGTGACCGTTTCTAAAATCTAGACCTCTACTTGCTTGCGCGTTTAATATTTTATTTGCTTCGGCAAACAAACTAGGAACAAATCTAATAGCTACAGCAATCACATATGATATTTCACTAACTGGAAGTTTGATTCACTTTAGTGGTCATAAAATATGTTCAAATCCATAAGTCAGTTGTAATGTTGATGTTGTATTGACTAATAAACTAAATACCGTAAGCATGCCAAAGATTTTTATGCACATGCTTATAGATGACACTAACACTTGGCTGCTTAATGCATATCATGGGCACGAATAATAAAGGTATAGCGCTTGCCCGTCAACTATTATTTTTAAACAAGAGTAACTTTCTGATTGGACCGATGCTAAACTGTTGGCAACCCAACCGCCTCATACTTGCCCATGCATTCAATAATATTGATCATATTGAAGGACTTGCCCATTAGTTAGTAGATCATTTCATGATCCACCTCATAGATGATAATGACCATCTAAATCAAATCTAATGCCTGGACTTTTATTAACTAATCAATTGATTAGGAAAATCAAGACAAACAAAAATAATAAGGTTCTAAAGATTGGTTTTAGTTTTCGTTTTGGTAGTTTTGCAGAAATTCATAAACCAACAATCAAAACTAAAACACCTAGTTGTCCAACGATTGTTACTGGCAAGAAAACTAACACTAATAAAATTATTGCGCACACGATCTTAAGCGTAGGATTAAATTTATTTAAAAAGATTGGTCGATCTTCTAAAGGAGTTTTAAATGTATATTTTGAATACATTATTTACCTCCTTTCTTTATAAAGAAAACTAATTCATTTAAAGTTCTAGGTTGGTATTTTCATAATTTTCTATATCGCTTATTAAGCTTTGCAAGTTGTGTAATTGTATAAATTACATAAGGTTGTCTTAGTCCAATTTTTTGCATTAATGGTTTATTAGTAAAGATTTGATATGGACTGCCGCTTTTTATTAAGTGGTGATCATGAATGATCAATACTTGATCAGCTAGAGCAAGAACTTGATTCATATTATGAGTAATGATAATAATGGTCTTGCCCATTTTCTTTAAATGTAATATTATCTTGTTAATATTAGACACACCTTTTGCATCCAATCCTGCTGTAGGTTCATCAAAAATAACCACATCTGATTCTAATGCTAAAACTCCAGCAATAGTGCATAAACGCTTTTGCCCATTTGATAAATCAAATGGACTTGTGTGTTTTAATGACTTATCTAGACCAACAATGTTCATATATTTATCAACTAATGATGGTATTTGCTTTTTGCTAACTGAATAGTTAACAGGTCCAAAAGCAATATCTTTTTCAACAGTGTCTTTAAATAATTGATAATCGGGAAATTGAAAAACTAAACCAACAGTTTTTCTTAACTGTTTGAATTGTCTGATTTTCTTTTGACTTGCTAATATAGATATATCATTAATATAAATATTGCCATATTTGCTTTTTAACAAACCATTCAGATGGTAGGCAAGTGTTGTTTTACCAACACCAGAATTTCCTACAAGCGCATATATTTTATTTCGTTTGAACGAATAATTAAAATTATGAAGCAAGATGCTTTCATTTTTCTTTTTACCAAAAGATATTGTTAAATTATCGCATTTGATAATGTTATTAAGAAGATTTTTATTTTCCATAACTAATCTCCTTAATTAAACGATTTAAATCGTTTGTAGGTTTTAAGTGCAATTTGTTTGCTAGCTTAAATACAAACGGTTTATCAATTGACAAATGATTTAATCTTTGATTGGTAAAAACTTGAGTTGGTGTTCCTTGTAACACAATCTTGCCTTTGTCTAAGACAATTACTTTGTCAGCCTTTAAAACTTCTTCCATGTTATGTGTAACATAAACGATGGTTTTGTTTTTCGATTTTAATCAATCAATGATTCTGTTCATTTTATTTCTTGATGTCGCATCAAGCATACTATTGACTTCGTCAAAAACAATTAATTCAGGATTCATTGCTAATACTGATGCTATAGCAACTAGTTGTTTTTGTCCGCCTGATAAATCTTTTGTTCCAGAT